>JBOICR010000159.1:0-8347 GCA_050740195.1 Nevskiaceae bacterium
CTGTTGCACGGCGAAAGTCTGGATGCGCTCGGCTTCCTTTTGCGAGATGCGCGCCTCCAGCAGGAGCGGTTGGGCCGGCGGCACGGTGAGCTCGAGCTCGCTGTGCTCGGCCGCGATCAGCTTGCGCGCGTCCTCGACGGTGGCCGCGTCCTGAAACTCGAGCACCACGGCGTCGCCGGCCAGCTTGCGGCCGCTGTAGCGGATGCTCTCCTTGCGCAGCGCCGCGGGCAGCTCGGTCAGGTAGCTTTCGACCGCCTTCTTGCGCACGTCGTCGATATCGACCTCGATCAGGAAGTGCACGCCGCCGCGCAGGTCGAGGCCCAGCGCCATCGGCTTGCCGCCGATCGCACGCAGCCAGGCCGGCGTGCGTGGCGCCAGGTTCAGCGCGACGACGTACTGGTTGCCGAGCTCGCGCTTCAGCACTTCGGCCGCGCGCAGCTGCGCGGCTTCGTCGGAGAAGCGCACCACCTGGCGCTGGTCCTCGGCCGCCGAGCCGGTCGGCGTCAGCTGGGCACCGCCGAGGGCCTTGGCCACCTGGTCGACGAAGTCGGCCGGCAGCGGGTCGCCGCTGTGCGTGGAGATCTGAACCGACGGCTCGTCGCCGTACAGGTTCGGCAAGGCGTACAGCGCGCCGAACGCGACGGTGAGGATCAGCAGGATGTACTTCCAGCGCGAATAAGGCTTCACAGCGCTTTCAGCGACCCCTTGGGCAGCACGCTGACGATCGCCGACTTCTGCAGCTTGACCAGCACGTTGTCCGCGACTTCGACCGTCACGTAGTTCTCGCCGAGCTCGCGCAGCACGCCGGCGAGGCCGCCGCTGGTGATGACCTCATCACCCTTGGCCAGCTTGCCGAGCATCTCCCGCATCTCCTTCGAGCGCTTCATCTGCGGGCGGATCAGCATGAAGTAGAACAGCACCAGCAGGAACACCATCATGACGATGGGGCTGCCGAGCAGGCCGCCGGGCGTCTGCGGCGCGGCCTGCGCCCAGGCCGGTGAAATCAGCAAGTCGAGCAAGCGGAACTCCGTCGGAAAAATGGCGCGGAAGTATGCCAGAGGCGCCTGGTCCCCGTGCTAGCCTCTTGGCCTTCCGCAACCGGTATCTGGAGTGTCGATGTCGAGTTACAAGGCCCCCTTGCGCGAAATCGAGTTCGTCCTGCACGACGTGCTGAATGCCGGACAACTCGCGACTCTGCCGGGATACGCCGAGGCGACGCGCGACACCATGGACGGCCTGCTCGGCGAAGCCGCGAAGCTGGTCGAGGAGCGGCTGGCGCCGCTGAACGCCGGCGCCGACGCCGGCTGCCGCTGGCGCGACGGCGAGGTCGCCACGCCGCCGGGGTTCAAGGAGTTCTACAAGCTCTATTCGGACGGCGGCTGGATTGGCGTGTCGAACCCGACCGAGTACGGCGGACTGGGCCTGCCCTACCTGCTCGCCAAGGTGGTCGAGGAGCTCGAGTGCTCCGGCAGCGTGGCGTTCGCGCTCTACCCGGGCCTGACCATCGGCTGCTTCGAGGCGCTGCACGCCAATGCCAGCGAGCCGATCAAGCAGTTCTACCTGCCCAAGCTCTGCACCGGCGAATGGTCCGGCACGATGTGCATCACCGAGCCGCAGGCGGGGACCGACCTGGGCTCGATCAAGAGCAAAGCCGCGCCGCAGGCCGACGGCAGCTATCTGGTCGACGGCTCGAAGATCTTCATCAGTTCCGGCGAGCACGACCTCGCCGGCAACATCGTCCACTTCGTGCTGGCGCGCCTGCCCGACTCGCCGGCCGGCGTGAAGGGCCTGACCACGTTCGTCGTGCCGAAATTGCTGCCGAAGGCCGACGGCTCGCCCGGTGAGCGCAACAAGGTCCGCTGCACGTCGATCGAGCACAAGATGGGCCTGCACGGCTCGGCCACCTGCTCGTTGGCATTCGAAGGCGCGCGCGGGTGGATCGTCGGCCAGCCCAACCAGGGCATCCAGAACATGTTCGTGATGATGAACATGGAGCGGATCATGGTCGCGTTCCAGGGCCTCGGACTGTGCGAACTCGTCACCCAGAACGCCATTCGCTACGCCCTGGACCGCAAGCAGGGCAAGGCGGCGAGCGGTAGCCCGCACATCGCCGACCACGCCGACGTGCGCCGCATGCTGCTGACGATGAAGGCGGTGACCGAAGGCGGCCGCGCGATGTCCTACGACACCGCGCTGCACGTGGACTTGGCGCGCCGGCACCCGGAGGCCGCCGTGCGCGAGGCCGCGCAGGACTACATCGAATTGACCACACCCGTGATCAAGGCCTTCATGACCGATGCCGCGGTCGAGCTCGGCAGCACCGGCGTGCAGGTGTACGGCGGGCACGGCTACATCAAGGAGCACGGCATCGAGCAGGCCATGCGTGACGCCAAGATCCTGTGCCTGTACGAAGGCACCAACGGCATCCAGGCGATGGACCTGGTGCGGCGCAAGCTGATGCTCAACAACGGCCGGCTGCCGCAGCGTTTCTTCGACAAGGCGCGCGCCGAGCTGAACCAGGCGCGTACGGACGGGCTCGACCTGCAGTTCATCGAAAAACCGCTGACGGCGGCGCTGGCGGAGATCGAGGCGACCACGAAGTGGCTCCAGCAGTCCTACAAGTCGAATCCCGACGACGCGGGGTTCAGCGCCGCCGACTACCTGCGCGCCTTCGCGCTGGCGATGCTCGGCTACCACTGGCTGCGCATGGCGCGCGCCGCGGCGCGCTCGAAGGATCCGGCCTTCGCCCAGGCCAAGCGGGTCACCGCCGAGTTCTTCGCCCAGCGCCTGCTGCCACAGATGCACGCGTTGTGTGGCGTCGTGCGCAATTCGGCAAAATCGATGATGGAACTGCCGGCCGCGTCGCTCCAATAAGGAGAGTGTCCATGAACGTCCACGAGTTTTCCGCCAAGTCCATCGACGGCAAGGAGCAGAAGCTCGGCGCCTGGAAAGGCAAGGTCGTGCTGGTGGTCAACGTCGCCTCCAAGTGCGGCTTCACGCCGCAGTACACCGGGCTCGAGGCGATGCACCGCAAGCTCAAGGACCAGGGCCTGGTCGTTGCCGGCTTTCCGTGCGACCAGTTCGGCCACCAGGAGCCGGGCGACGAGAAGGAGATCCAGGAGTTCTGCTCGCTGACCTACGACGTGAGCTTCCCGATGTTCGCGAAGATCGAGGTCAACGGCGACAACACCCACCCGCTCTACCAGCACCTCAAGGCCGAGGCGCCGGGGCTGCTGGGCAGCAAGGCGATCAAGTGGAACTTCACCAAGTTCCTGGTCGACCGCAAGGGCGAGGTCGTGCGGCGCTACGCGCCGAACGACACGCCAGAAGCCATCCAGAAGGATGTCGAGAAGCTGCTGAAGGGCTAAGCCGCAGCTTCCGCCCTCGCCTCACCCTCCGGCCCGGCCAGGAGTTCGCTCGCAAAATCCTCGAAGCGCCCAGCCTCGATCGCCTCGCGCATGCGCTGCATCAGGCGCTGGTAGTAGTGCAGGTTGTGCAGCGTGTTGAGCCGCGCGCCGAGGATTTCGTTGCACTTGTCGAGGTGGTGCAGGTAAGCGCGCGAGTAGCCCTTGCACGCCGGGCAGTCGCAGGCCGGATCGAGCGGGTTCGCATCGTTACGGTAGCGCGCGTTGCGCAGGCGGATCACACCCTCGCTGGTGAACAGGTGGGCGTTGCGCGCGTTGCGGGTCGGCATCACGCAGTCAAACATGTCGAGGCCGCGGCCCACCGCCTGCACCAGGTCGCGCGGCGTGCCGACGCCCATCAGGTAGCGCGGCCGATCTGCCGGCATCGAGGGCGCGATGCCGTCGAGCACGTGCAGCCGCTCCTCTTCCGACTCGCCGACCGACAGCCCGCCAAGCGCGTAGCCGTCGAGGCCGATTTCGACGAGCCGTTGCAGCGACTCGCGCCGTAGCGGGACCTGCATGCCGCCCTGCACGATTCCAAATAGCGCGGGCAGGCCGGCCCTGGCCGAGCGACTTTGCGGAGGTCCGCCAGGAGCGAGGCCGGGGCCGGCCTGCTCGTGCGCAATCTTGCAGCGCGCGGCCCAGCGGGCCGACAGCTCCATGGATTCGCGCGCCTCGCGCTCGGTCGCCGGGTGCGGTGTGCACTCGTCGAACTGCATGATGATGTCGGCGCCGAGCGCGTGCTGGACCTCGATCGAGCGCTCCGGCGACAGGAACACCTTGTCGCCGTTGACCGGCGAGGCGAAATGCACGCCCTCCTCGGTCAGCTTGCGCAGCTCCTTCAGGCTCCACACCTGGAAGCCGCCCGAGTCGGTCAGGATCGGCCCGTTCCACCCCATGAAGCCGTGCAGCCCGCCGAGGTCGCGGATCAGCGACTCGCCGGGCCGCAGCATGAGGTGAAACGTGTTGCCGAGGAGGATCTGCGCGCCGCTGGCGCGCACTTCCTCGGGCGTCACTGCCTTCACCGTGCCGTAGGTGCCGACCGGCATGAACGCCGGCGTGTCGACCGCGCCGCGCGCAAACGTGAGCCGTCCGCGCCGCGCCGCGCCCGACTGCTTGAGCAACTCGAATTTCATGGCTGGCGCGATTCTACTGGCTGTCGTCGAAGCGCCGCGAAATCCACATCGCGTCGCCGTAACTGAAAAAGCGGTAGCGCTGGCGCACCGCGTGGTCGTAGGCGTGCAGCACGCGCGAGCGGCCGGCGAACGCCGACACCAGCATCAGCAGTGTCGACTCGGGCAGGTGGAAATTGGTCAGCAGCGCATCGACCACGCGGAACTCGAAGCCCGGCAGGATGAACAGGTCGCTCTCCCCGTTGAACGGTCTGAGTTCGCCGCCAGCGGCGAGTGCCGCGCTCTCCAGGCTGCGCACGACCGTGGTGCCGATGGCGACCACTCGCCCGCCTTGCGCGCGAGCTTGGGCGACTTGCTCGCATAGCACAACGCCGACGCTCACCCGCTCGCGGTGCATCTTGTGCTTCGACAAGTCGTCCACCCGCACCGGCTGGAACGTGCCGGCGCCGACGTGCAGCGTGACGAACCCGATGGTGACGCCGCGGTCGCGCAGCGCGGCCAGCAGCGGTTCGTCGAAATGCAGTCCGGCGGTCGGCGCGGCCACCGCGCCGGGCTCGCGCGCGAACAGCGTCTGGTAGCGCTCGCGGTCGGCCGCGGCGTCGGGCCGGTCGATGTACGGCGGTAGCGGGATGTGTCCGGCCGCGTCGAGCAGCCCCAGCACCGGGCCGCCGCCGTCGCGCCGCAGCCGGTAGAACTCCCCGTCGCGGCCCTCGACCCGCAGGCGCGCATCGGCGCCGTCGATGCTCAGCACGGCGCCGGGCTTCGGCGGCTTGCTGGCGCGCACCTGCGCCAGCAGTTCGTCCTCGCCGGTCACCCGCTCGACCAAAATCTCGACCTTGCCGCCGGTGTCCTTCGCGCCGAACAGCCGCGCCGGGATCACGCGCGTGTCGTTGAACACCAGCAGGTCGCCGGGATTCAGCTCCGCCGGCAGGTCGGTGATCCGGGCATCGTGCAGCGGCTCGAGGCACAGCATGCGGCTGTCGGACCGCGTCGCCGGCGGCTGCTGCGCGATCAGGTAGAGCGGCAGGTCGTAATGGAAATCGGCGCGGCGCAGGGGCATGGTGTCGGACGTCTATAATGCCCGGCCTTGCAGGGCCGAAGTGGCGGAACCGGTAGACGCAGGGGACTCAAAATCCCCCGAGGTAACCCCTCATGAGAGTTCGAGTCTCTCCTTCGGCACCACCGGCCGGACCCTTGCTACGCTGGCCCGGTGCCCGATGAAATGAAGTACTGCAGCCACTGCGGCAAGCCCGTCGAGCTGCGCGTCCCGGCCGGCGACCACGTCGAGCGCCACGTCTGCGCCGCGTGCGGCACCGTCCACTACAGGAACCCCAAGGTCATCGTCGGCTGCGTGCCGGAGTGGGAGGACCGCATCCTGATGTGCCGGCGCGCGATCGAACCGCGCCTCGGGCGGTGGACGTTCCCGGCCGGCTTCCTGGAGCTCGGCGAAACCAGCGCCGAAGGCGCGGCGCGCGAAGCGCTCGAGGAGGCGCAGGCCGAGGTCGAGCCCGGCGAGCTGTTCGCCGTGATCAACGTTCCGTACGTGAGCCAGGTCTACCTGCTGCATCGCGCGCGGCTGCGCGCGCCGAAGTTCGGCCCGACCGTCGAGAGCTCCGAGGTCGTGCTGCTGCGCGAAGCCGAGATCCCGTGGGACGAGATTGCCTTCCGGACCATCTGGCACGGGCTGAAGTTCTTCTTCGCCGATCGTGCGGGCGGCGCCCACGGCGTCCACACGCTCGACCTGACGGTGCGCCCGAAGCGCACGGTGTAAAATCGTGCCATGACCTTCGTCGTCGTTGAGAACTGCATCAAGTGCAAATACACCGACTGCGTCGAGGTGTGCCCGGTCGATTGTTTCCACGAAGGCCCGAACATCCTGGTGATCGACCCCGAGGAGTGCATCGACTGCACGCTGTGCGAGCCGGAATGCCCGGCCGAGGCGATCTTCGCCGAGGACGACTTGCCCAAAGAGCAGGCGCACTTCCTCCAGCTCAACAAGGAGCTGTCGAAGACCTGGCCGGTGCTGACCGAAAAGAAGGACGCGCCGCCGGACGCCAAGGACTGGGACGGCAAGCCGGACAAGCTCAAGCTGCTCGAAAAGTGACCCGCGCATGGCGCGCCCGCCGCCGCGCCTGATCCTGCTGCCTCCCGGCGCCGACCTGGCGGACGCCTTTGCGCGGGACCTGATCGGCCGCCGTCGCGCGCGGCTTCCGGATCTCACCCAGGTCACCCTCGTGGCTGGCACGGCCGCCGCGATCCCGCACCTGCGCCGGCGGCTCGCGCACCACGCCGGCCGCGGCCTGCTGGGGCCGGACGTCGTCACCCTCGCCGGCATTTCCGCCCGGCCGGTCACCAGCGCGCCGCTGCTGTCGGCGCTGGAATGCCGGCTGCTGCTGACCGAAGCCCTGCGCCGGTACCGCAACCTGTTCCCCGGCCAGGACAACGCGCGCGTCGCCGAAGCACTGTTCGAACTGTTCGAGGAGCTGACCGCCGAACATTTCGACCCCGGCGCCGATGAAGCGGCGTTCCGCGAGCGCCTCGCGCGCGCCTACGGCGGGCCGCCGATCGCCTGGCTGTCGCGTGAGGCGCAGATCGTGCACATGCTGTGGCTCGCGTTCCGGCAGGACAGCGGCGGCCGCAGCCCGGCGGCCGCGCACCTCGAAGGCCTGCGCGAGCGGCTGGCCGCGGCCTCGCCGGACGATCCCGTGCACCTGCTGGGCACCGATGCGCTTTCCGGCGGCCAACGCGTACTGATCGGGCCGGCGCTGCAGCAGGGCCGCGCCGAGCTGTGGCTTGCCGGCCGCGAGCGCGGGCACGACGGCGTCGCGCTCGCCGCGCTGATCCGGTCGCTGGGCGTCGAGCCCGAGCGCCGGGCCGCGGCGCCAGGCCCTTTGTCCGCGCTGCTCGACGGCGCCTTCGACCGCGGCGATGCCACGGTTGAAGGCGACTGGCCGCTGCGCATCGTCGAGGCCGGCGGCACCGAGCACGAGGCACGCTGCGTCGATCTTGCGGTGCGCCAGGCCCTGCTCGACGGCGCGCGTGACGTCGTCGTGCTGACGCAGGACCGCCGCCTCGCGCGGCGCCTGCGCGCGCTGCTCGAGCGCGCCGGCGTGGCGCTGCAGGATCCCAGCGGCTGGGCGCTGTCCACCAGCCGCGCCGCCGCCGCGCTCGACGCCTGGCTCGAGTGCATCGAGGGCCGATTCCGGTTCCGCCCGCTGCTCGACCTGCTGAAGTCCGGCTTCGCTGAAGCCGACCCGGCCGCGCTGGAGCGGCTCGAGCGCAAGCTGGTCTACGGCGACGGCATCGACGGCGGCCTCGGCGCGCTGCTCGCGGCCGCGCATTCGAAGCCGCTCGAAGGGCTGCTCAAGCGCCTGAAAGCGGCGGCGTTCACGCTGCCGCGCGACGACGCCGCGCTGCCGGCGCAGCGCTGGACCGGCCAGCTGATCCGCTCGCTCGAAAGCATCGGCCTGCGCGAGCGCCTGGCGCAGGACGAGGCCGGCGTGCAGCTGGCCCGCCTGCTGGCGCAGCTCGACGCGGCGTTTGCGCGCGTGCCGCTGGCGCTGCGCTGGAGCGAATTCCGCGACTTGCTGGACGGCGCGATCGAGCGCGCCACGTTCGCGCCCTCGACCGCGCGCGGTGCGGTGCGGCTGCTGACGCTCGAGCAGGCCGCCCTGATCCGGTGCGACGTACTGGTGCTGGCCGGCGCGACGCGCGAGCAGCTGCCCGGCGGCTCGCCGCGCGATCCGTTCTTCAGCCAGTCGGTTCGCGGCGAGTTCGGCCTGCCGGACTGGCGCGCGCGACAGGCCCTGT
>JBOICR010000160.1:0-2506 GCA_050740195.1 Nevskiaceae bacterium
GCCGCACGTCCCCATTCTTGACCTGGCTGGCATAGGCAGCCGCGTCGACTCGGCCTTCGCCATCCACTGCGATCGCCTCGACCGCCCAGCCCTGCGCGGCCAGCGCTTTCATCGGCTCGAGTACGCATGGGTGCTCGACACCGGAATACAGCAGCCGGCCCTTGCGCGACGCGCCGGCAACTCCCTTGACTGCGAGGTTGTTGGCCTCGGTGCCGCCGCTGGTGAAGATCACCTCGCCGGGATCGGCTCCCACCAGCGCCGCGACCTGCACGCGCGCCGCCTCGACCGCATCACGCGCCGCGCGGCCCGGGCGGTGCTGGCTGGACGGGTTCGCATAAGGCCCGCCGAGGAACGGCAGCATCGCATCGCGCACGCGCGGGTCCAGCGGCGTCGTGGCGTTGTGGTCGAGGTAGACCGGCACCGCCCGCGCGTTCACAGCGCCTTGCGTTCCCGGGCCGGCGGCTCGTCGTCCGGATCCGCCTTGAGGTCGCGCTCGGTGACCTTGCCCTCGGCGCAGAAGTCCGGCAACTCGAGGTGCTTGAGCTCCAGTTCGGGCATCCGCGCGTCGAGCCGGTGCAGCAGCTTGCACAGCTCGATCACGCGGTCGTCAAGCTCGTGGATGTGGTCGAGCATCGCGCTGATGGCATTGGCCACCGGATCGGGCATGTCGCGCGACAGTCCATAGGCGTCGAAGCCCATCTTCTTCGCGATCGCGACGACCTTTTCCGAGGGGGCCCGCCCTTCCTGCACGATGCGCGCCGGAATGCCGACCACCGTTGCGCCGGGCGGCACTTCGCGCACGACGACGGCATTGCTGCCGACGCGCGCGTTGTCGCCCACCGTGAACGGCCCGAGGATCTTGGCGCCCGCGCCGACCACGACGTTGTTGCCCAGCGTCGGATGGCGCTTCTCCTTGGCCCACGACGTGCCGCCGAGCGTCACGCCCTGGTACAGGGTCACGTCGTTGCCGATCTCGGCGGTCTCGCCGATCACGACGCCGGCGCCGTGGTCGATGAACAGCCGCCGGCCGATCTTCGCACCCGGGTGAATCTCGATCAGCGTGAACCAGCGTGCCACCTGCGACACCAGGCGGCCGAGCCACTTGAGGCCGTGCGTCCACAACCAGTGGCTGATCCGGTGCGCCCACACAGCCTTCAGGCCCGGATAGCAGGTCAGCACTTCCCAGGTCGAACGCGCCGCGGGGTCGCGGTCGAACACGCCCCGGATATCTTCTCGAATGCGAGTAAACATGGAATATGATTTTAGACCTTATGGTGCGGACCAGCACGTCGCAGCGCTCCGGCTATGCCCTGCTGGCCGCGCTGACGCTGCTGAACGTGCTGAATTTCGCCGACCGCCTGCTGCTGATGGCGTTCAGCAATTCGATCATCGCGGACCTGCAGTTGACCTATCAGCAGTTCGGCCTGCTGACCGGCGTGGTGTTCAGCCTGGCTTATGTGTTCTTCGGCCTGTTCGCCGGCTCACTGTCCGATCGCCACGACCGGCCGCGGCTGATCGCCGGCGGGCTGGCCCTGTGGAGCGCTCTCACCGCCGCGACCGGGCTCGCCACGAGCTTCCTGCAGGCCGCGCTGGCGCGCGCCTTCATCGGCGTCGGCGAGGCCGTGCTGACGCCGGCCGCGATCTCGATGCTGTCGGACCGCCTGCCGCCGCAGCACCATGGCCTGGCGGCCGCGGTTTACTACCTCGGCATCCCCATCGGCGTCGGCCTCAGCTTCGTGTTCGCCGGCGTGATGGGACCGGTGCTCGGCTGGCGCGGCACCTTCGCCGTGCTTGGCCTCGTCGGCGTTGCCGCCAGCGCCCTCGTGCTGCTGATACGCGACCCGCCGCGCGGTGGCGCGGCGCTCGGCCCCGAGGCGCAGCCCATCGGCTCGTTCCGCGACAGCGCTGCCGGGCTCTGGCGCGTGCTGCGCACGAACCCGGTGCTCGGCCTGACGCTCGCCGGGGCGGCCGCCGCGATCTTCGTGCAGGGCGCGGCGGCGCTCGACATCGTCTGGTGGGTGAAGGAGCGCGGCTACACGGAGAGCCGGGCGCAGCTGCTCACCGGCCTGCTGTTCCTCAGCGGCGGCATCGTCGGCGCGCTGCTCGGCGGAATCGGCGCGGACGCGGCCTGGCGCCGCAACCGGGGCGGCCGCCTGAGGTTCCTGGCGATCTGCTACCTGATGGTGATCCCGGTCGGCTTCGGCTACCGCTTCGCGCCGCCCGACAGCCTGCTGTTCTACGCCTGCGCCTTCGTCGGCAGCGCCAGCTTCATGATGCCGTACGGCACCACGTTCGCGACGGTCCAGGAAGTCGTGCCGGTCAACCTGCGCGGCGCGGCGGTCGCGCTGCTGGTGCTGTTCAACACGCTGATCGGGCACTCCGCGGGCGCCGCGCTGGGCGGCTACCTGGCCGACGCGTTCGCCGCGAGCGGAATGGCGCAGCCGCTGACGTGGGCTGCGGTGTGCGCGAGCGCTCCGGGCTTGCTGACGATCCCGGCGTTCTGGTG
>JBOICR010000161.1:0-6624 GCA_050740195.1 Nevskiaceae bacterium
CCGGCGCGCGACTTCCTTGATCACGGCGTTGCGCGGGTCCGACACGGTGTAGACCGGGTGGCCGAAACCGATGATCACTTCCTTCTTCGCCAGGCGCGCCAGGATGTCCTGTTCGGCGTCGCTCGGCGTCTTGTAGCGCGACTGGATCTCGTAGGCGATCTCGTTGGCGCCGCCGTGCTTGGGGCCGCGCAGCGCGCCGATACCGCCGCAGATGGCCGAGTAGATGTCCGAGCCGGTGCCCGCGATGACGCGGCAGGCGAAAGTGCTGGCGTTGAACTCGTGCTCGGCGTACAGCACCAGCGAGGTGTGCATCGCGCGCACCCAGCTGGCCGATGGCTTCTTGCCGTGCAGCACGTGCAGGAAATGCCCGCCGATCGAGTCGTCGTCGGTCTTCAGCTCGACGCGCGTGCCGTGATGCCGGAAGTGATACCAGTACAGCAGCATCGAGCCGGTGCTCGCCATCAACCGGTCGGCGATGTCGCGCGCCCCGTTGTGGCTGTGGTCGGGCTTCTCCGGCAGCACCGTGCCCAGCACCGACACGCCGGTACGCATCACGTCCATCGGGTGCGCAGCCTTAGGGACCTGCTCGAGCGCGGTTTTCACCTGCGGCGGCAGCTCACGCAGCCCGGCGAGCTTCCTCTTGTACGCCGCGAGCTCCGAGCGCGTCGGCAGCTTCTCGTGCACCAGCAGGTGCGCGATCTCTTCGAACTCGCACTTCTCGGCGATGTCGAGGATGTCGTAACCACGGTAGTGCAAATCGTTGCCGGTGCGCCCGACCGTGCACAGCGCCGTGTTGCCGGCGACCACGCCCGACAGAGCGACCGACTTCTTGGGCTTGCCCGCCGTGGGAATGTTGGGAGTCTGGTTCATTTGCGCTTCTCTTTTTCGGATTCTTTTGCGAACAGCGCGTCGAGCTTCTGCTCGTACGCGTGGTAGTCGAGGTGCTGATACAAGTCGTTGCGCGTCTGCATCGAATCGAGCACGTTCTTCTGCGTGCCGTCGCGCCGGATTGCGCCATAGACTTTCAGCGCGGCGGCGTTCATCGCACGGAACGCCGACAGCGGGTACAGGATCAGGCCGACGCCGGCGGCGGCGAGCTCCTCGCGTGTGAACAACGGCGTGCTGCCGAATTCGGTGATGTTGGCCAGCACCGGCACTTTCACCGCCTCGGCGAACTTCTTGTACATCGACAACTCGGTCATCGCTTCCGGAAAGATCATGTCGGCGCCGGCCTCGACGCAGGCACGCGCGCGGTCGATGGCGGCGTCGAGTCCTTCAACCGCTAGCGCGTCGGTGCGCGCCATGATCACGAAGTCCCTGTCGGTCTTCGCATCCACCGCGGCCTTCACGCGGTCGACCATCTCGTCCTTCGGCACGATCGCCTTGCCCGGCCGGTGCCCGCAGCGCTTGGCCTGCACCTGGTCTTCGATGTGGCACGCGGCCGCACCATCCCGGATCAGGGATTTGACCGTGCGCGCGATGTTGAAGGCGCTGCCGAAACCGGTATCGATGTCGACCAGCAGCGGCAGGTCGCACACGCCGGTGATGCGCCGCACGTCGGTCAGCACGTCGTCCATCGTACTGATGCCCAGGTCCGGCACGCCGAGCGAGCCGGCGGCGACGCCGCCGCCGGACAGATAGATCGCGCGGTAGCCGGTCGCCTGCGCCAGGCGCGCGTGGTAGGCGTTGATCGCGCCGACCACCTGCAGTGGCCGCTCGTCTTTCACCGCGGCGCGGAATCGCGCGCCGGCGGAACCCTGACTGCTCACGCTCATTCGAGTTGCGGAAGTCACGCAGCCTTCGACGGCGCGCCTCACGCCCTGATCGGGCTCAGCCGCTGACGCGGATTTCGACGCGACGGTTCAGGCGGCGCCCTTCGACCGTGTCGTTGGTGGCGCGCGGCTTGGCCTCGCCGTAGCCGGCGACGCGGATGCGACTTTCGTCCACGCCGTGCTTGACGAGATAGGCCTTGACCGAGTCGGCGCGCCGCTCGGACAGGCTTTGGTTGTACCGCTCGGCGCCGACCGAGTCGGTGTGGCCGATGATGTCGATCTGCGCGACCGAACGGTCGCCGTTCAGGACGACGATGACCGCGTCGAGGCGCGCGCGGACCGTCTGCGGGACATCGGCGCGCGCGAAGGTGAAGCCCAGGCGCAGCATCAGGTCGCCCGGCTCGTCCTTGGCGTTCTCGATTCCCATCTGCTTGATCCCTTCGACGTCCTGCGCGAACGACCCCGGCGCAACCAGCGCCGCGGCGACCGCAAGGACCGTCAATGCCCGACGAACCATCGTGCCCCTTTTGTTGGTTTTGAACGCGCGCAAGTATGCCACGCTGCCCGGTACGATGGCGCATGCGCGCGATCGTGATCGGCTCCGGCCTGTTGGGCGTTTCCAGCGCCTGGTTCCTGGCCCGGGCCGGCTGCGAAGTGACCGTGCTGGAGCGCTCCTCCGGCTCTGCCCAGGGCACCAGTTTCGCCAACGCCGGCATGCTGACCCCGAGCATGGCCGACCCGTGGAACTCACCGGGCATTTTCTGGCACCTGCTGCAGTGGCTGGGGCGCGAGGACGCGCCTTTCCTGCTGCGCCCGCGTGCCCTGCCCTCGATGCTTGGCTGGGGACTGTCCTTCCTGCGGCATTCCAGCGCCGCGCACCAGCGCGCCAGCATGGACGCCAACCTGCGCCTGGCGTCGTACAGCCTGGCCGTGCTGCGCGACCTGCGCGCGACGCTGAAGCTCGTTTACGACGAGCGCACCGCCGGCACGCTGAAGGTGTTCCGCGACCGCCGCGCGTTCGATGCGGCCGCGGCCCGCAACGCCCAACTCGCGGCGATGGGGCTCGACGTGCGCGCGGTGACCGGCGCCGAGGCGGTGGCGATCGAGCCGGCGCTGGCACCCGTGGCCGACCGGCTGGTCGGCGGCGTGTACTGCCCGGCTGACGAATCCGGCGATGCGCGCTCGTTCACGCTGGCGCTGGCCGACCATGCGCGCGAAGCCGGCGTGAAGTTCGTATTCAACGCGGACGTCGACGGATTCGAGCTCGACGGCGGTCGCATCACCGCGGCCAGCGTCGACGGCGCAAGCCACGCGGCCGAGGTCTTCGTCGTCGCCGCCGGCAGCTGGAGCGCGCTGCTGCTGGAGGGCATCGGCGTTGCGCTGCCGGTGCGTCCGGTGAAGGGCTACTCGATCACGCTGCCGACCGAGGGCTGGGACGGCGCACCGAAGCTGCCGGTGGTCGATGACGGCCTGCACGCCGCGGCGACGCCGCTGGGCCAGCGCCTGCGCGTGGCGGGCACCGCGGAGATCGCCGGCTATGACACGTCGCTGACGCCGGCGCGCATCGAGAACCTGTTCAACTTGTTACTGGAGCTGTTCCCGTCCTATGCGCCCCGGCTCGACCGCTCCGCCGCGCAGCCCTGGGCCGGGTTGCGTCCCGTCTCAACCGACGGCGTGCCGCGCATCGGCCAGCTCGGCCCCGAGAACCTGTTCGTGAATACCGGTCATGGCCACCTGGGCTGGACGCACGCCACCGGGTCGGGGGCGTTGCTGGCGGATCTGGTTTGCGGCAAGGCGCCGGCGATCGGCGCCGCGCCGTACGACCCTCGGCGCTAACCGTCATTCCGGCGACAGCTACGCCACGGGCACGGCCAGCAGCTCCATCACCAGCACCTGCATCTCGCCGACGAGGAAGCCCAGCGCCGCGCCGACCGCGATCAGGATCCACTCGTCCTGCTGGAACGCCGGCCGCAGCAGCGCCTCGTACTCCTCGACCGACAGCTCCTTCATCTTGGTCGCCAGCAGGTTCTCGAGGTCCATCGCCTTGCCGGCGTAGTCCTCGGCGTGGCGCATCGTGTCGGGCAGGCGCTTCATCATTTCCTGCGCGACGATCTTCTTCATGTCCTGGTAGCGCGCGCTGCCGACCGTGAACACCACGAACGGCCGCGCGATGCCGGCCTGCGTGTCGACCGTCTTCTGCACCTGCTTCTGGATCATGTCGAACAAGCGGTCCGACAGCGGACCCGTCAGCACCGCGTCGAGGATGTTGCGCGGCGTCACCACTTCGGCCGCGATCAGCCGGCCGTACTCGGCCGAGACTTCCATGCGGCGCTTGAGGAACAGCCCCTGCCATTCGAACAGCCCGAACAAATACTTCTTCGGGTGCTTCGGGTTGAACACCATCTTCAGCGCGAGCCAGTCGGTGAACCAGCCGGTGAACAAGCCGAACAGCGGCATCACCCAGATGTTGTGCGTCGCGGCCCAGGTCGCGGCCTGCACCAGGCCGATGACGAAGCCGAAATACAGTCCGGACCTGCGGATGAACGCGAACTCGCCGCGCCCGGCCTCCAGGAAAATGCGGTTGAGCAGCTGCTTGTCCTGCAGCAGCGCGCCGACCACCATGCTCTTCAGGTCGAACACCGTGCGGATGTTGCGCTTGATGTCCGTCATGATCTGGCGAACCATCCCGGGCGCCTCGCCCTTGATGCGCTCGATCAGCAGGTTCTTCAGCGCCTCGGGCGCGGCTTCCCACAGGCCCGGCGAGGCGGACTTGGCGACGTTGCGCGTGATCTCCTCGACGGCTTCCAGCAGCGGCTTCTCGATCGCGCGCGCGACGCGGTCGGGATCGAGCCGGCTGAACACGTCCTCGGGCCGCAGCAGCTTGCTGGTCATCGTGTCGCAGGCGATGGCGGCCATCACCGCGGCCTTGCGCGGCACGATGCCCTGCCAGCCGAACACGCGATGGCCGAAGATTTTCGTCTGCAGACCGGCGTACTCCAGCGGCTCGAACATCATCCGGATCGCGACGATCTTGGTGCCGTAGCCGATCGCGGCGGCAACGAACGGCATCGACAGGTACAGCAGCCAGTTCTGCTGCACGTCGGTGGCGATCTGCGCCAGGCTTTGCACTGTTGGACTCTCCCTTGGGGCGCAATGGTACCCTGCGTCCGCATGAAAACCCGCGCCGCCATCCTCTCGGCCATCGGCCTGCCGCTGCCGTACGCAAAATCGCGGCCGCTGGCCGTGGAGACCGTGAATCTCGAGGCGCCCGGCACCGGCGAGGTGCTGGTGAAGGTGAAAGCCGCCGGCCTGTGCCACTCGGACCTGTCCGTCATCAACGGCGATCGCGTGCGGCCGGTGCCGATGGTGCTCGGCCACGAAGCCGCCGGGATTGTTGAAGCGCTCGGGCCCGGTGTCGACGACCTCGCCGTCGGCGAGCACGTCGTGATGGTGTTCGTCCCGAGTTGCGGGCATTGCCTGCCCTGCGCCGAAGGCCGCCCGGCGCTGTGCGAGCCGGCGTTCGCGGCCAACAGTGCGGGCACGCTGCTGTCCGGTGCGCGGCGCCTGTCACGCAACGGCAGCGCGCTGAATCATTTACTCGGCGTCGCAGCGTTCGCCGACTACGTCACCGTGTCGCGCCGTTCGCTGGTCAAGATCGACCGCTCGCTGCCGTTCGAGCACGCCGCGCTGTTCGGCTGCGCGGTGCTGACCGGCGTGGGCGCGGTGGTCAACACCGCGGCGCTGAAGTCCGGCCAGACCGCTGCGGTCGTGGGCCTGGGTGGCGTAGGGCTCGCAGGCTTGCTTGGCGCGGTCGCCTCCGGCGCGTCGAGGATCGTCGCGGTCGACGTGAATCCCGACAAGCTCGCGCTTGCCAAACAACTCGGCGCGACGCACACCGTCAACGGACGCGATGCCGATGCGATCGATCAGGTCAGGGCCGCGACCGGCGGTGGCGTGGATTTCGCGTTCGACTTCGCCGGCAGCGTGCAGGCGCTCGAAACCGCGTATCGCGTGACACGTCGCGGCGGCACCACCGTCTCGGCCGGCCTGCCGAACCCGAAGCACAGCTTCCCGCTGCCCGCGCTGAACCTGGTCGCGGAAGAGCGCACGGTGAAGGGCAGCTACATCGGCACCTGCGTGCCGCTGCGCGACGTGCCGCGCTACGTCGCGCTGTTCCAGCAGGGCAAGCTGCCGGTCGACAAGCTGCTCACGGGCCGACTGAAGCTCGAAGAGATCAACGAAGGCTTCGACCGGCTGCACGCCGGCGAAGCGATCCGCCAGGTCGTGACCTTCGAATGAGCGCGCTCAAGCTCAACGATCCGTCGCTGCTGGAAAGCCGCGCGCTGATTGGCGGCGAATGGCTGACCGCGAAGCCGACGATCACTGTGCGCAATCCGGCGACCGGCGCCGAGCTGGCGCAGGTGCCGAACCTCGACGCCGCCGCCACGCGCCGCGCGATCGACGCCGCGCACGCGGCCCTGCCCGGCTGGCGCAGAAAAACCGCCAGGGAGCGCGCCGCGATCCTGCGCAAGTGGCACGAGCTGATGCTGGCCAACCAGGAGGACCTGGCGGCGATCATGACCGCGGAGCAAGGCAAGCCGCTGACCGAGTCCCGCGGCGAGATCGTCTACGCCGCCTCCTTCTTCGAATGGTTCGGCGAGGAAGCCAAGCGCGTGTACGGCGATGTGATCCCCTCGCCGTGGGCCGACCGGCGCATGTTCGTGACCAAGGAGCCGGTCGGCGTCTGCGCCGCGATCACGCCGTGGAATTTCCCGGCCGCGATGCTGGCGCGCAAGGTCGGCGCAGCGCTCGCCGCGGGCTGCACGATGGTCGCCAAGCCCGCCGAGCAGAC
>JBOICR010000162.1:0-7747 GCA_050740195.1 Nevskiaceae bacterium
ACGCCCGGTGCGATACCGCCGGCCGATTCTTTCCATGGCCGCGACTGTACTCGAAGGAGCGGGTCGGCGTGGCTCCCTCCGGGGATGCTCACGTCGGGCCCGGTGTGCCCGTCTCGCTTCATGGCTCGCTCGATGCCCGCGCCATGGCGAGCCGAGACTTGGCGAGGCGAGTTAGCGCGGCGACGAGGCGAGCCATCCCCGGAGGGAGCCACGCCGACCCGCTCCTTCGAGTACAGTCGCGGCCATGGAAAGAATCGGCCGGCGGTATCGCACCGGGCGTGCGGCGACGGATTACGACGTCATCGTCATCGGCTCGGGCATCGGCGGGCTCACCTGCGCCGCGCTGCTGTCCAAGCTCGGGCGCAAGGTGTGCGTGCTCGAGCAGCACTACACGGCCGGCGGGTTCACGCATTCGTACGAGCGCGAAGGCTACGAGTGGGACGTCGGCGTGCACTACATCGGCGAGACGCACAAGCCGAAGAGCCAGATGCGCCGGCTGTTCGACGTGATCACCGACGGCCAGCTGCAGTGGGCGCCGATGGATCCGTGCTACGACCGCATCATCCTCGGCGACCGCCGCTACGACCTCGTCGCCGGGCGGGAGAACTTCGCGGCCGAGCTGAAGAAACGATTCCCGGCCGAGGCCGGCGCGATCGACCGCTACGTCGAGCTGGTGCAGAGGGTCGCGCGGGCCATGCCGAGATTCTTCGCCGGACTGGCGATGCCGGCGGCGCTCGGCCGGGCCTACGCCGCCGTGCGCGAGCTGCTGGTGCCGTCGCCGGCGCTGAAGAACACGCGCGAAGTTCTCGAATCGCTCACGCGGAACCAGGAGCTGATCGGCGTGCTGACCGGGCAGTGGGGCGACTACGGCCTGCCGCCCGCGCAAGCCAGTTTCCTGATCCACGCGCTGCTGGTGAAGCACTACATGGCCGGCGGCAACTATCCGGTCGGTGGCTCGTGGAAGATCGGCGCCACCATCACGCCGGTGATCCGCGCGGCGGGCGGCGAGGTGTTCACCTACGCGAAAGTGAAGCAGCTGCTGCTCGAGGATGGGCGCTGCACCGGCGTCGTCATGGAGAACGGCGACACGCTGCGCGCGCCGCGGGTGATCAGCTCGGTCGGCGCGCGGCTGACGTTCGGCGCGCTGCTGCCCGAAGCCGAGCGCGCGCGGCACGGTTACGCCGGGAAACTCGCGCACGTGCGCGCGTCGTTCGCATCGCTGACGCTGTTCCTCGGCTTCAAGGGGTCCGCGGCGGAGCTCAAGCTGCCGAAGACCAACCTGTGGATCTATCCATCCGCCGACCACGAAGGCAACCTGGCGCGCTACATGGCGGATCCGGAGGCGCCGTTTCCGCTGGTGTACGTCTCGTTTCCGTCGGCCAAGGACCCGGAGTGGGACCGCCACTATCCGGGCAAGAGCACGGTGCAGGTCATCACCGGCGCGCGCTACGACTGGTTCGAGCGCTGGCGCGGCACGACCTGGCAGCAGCGCGGCAGCGACTACGAGAGCTTCAAGGCGCGGCTGACCGAGCGGCTGCTGGCGGCGCTCTACGCGCAGATGCCGCAGCTCGAAGGCAGGCTCGATTTCGGCGAACTGGCGACGCCACTGTCCACCGAGTGGTTCCACCTGTACGACCGCGGCGAGATCTACGGCCTCGACCACGATCCCGAGCGCTTCCGCCAGCGCTGGCTGCACCCGGTGACGCCGGTGAAGGGCCTCTACCTCACGGGGCAGGATGTCGTGACCGCCGGCGTCGGCGGCGCGCTGATGGCCGGGGTGATGACGACCAGCGCGCTGCTCGGTTTCGAGTCGCGCAAGCTGTGGAAGTTGATCGAGGGATGGAAGTCGCCGGTGGTCGCGTCCGATCCGGTCGTCACCCCGGCGTAAGCCGGGGTCCAGTGTCTCAGTCGACGTACAGCGAGCTGACCGACTCTTCGGCGCTGATGCGGCGGATGGTCTCGGCCAGCAGCCCGCCGATCTTGAGCTGGCGGATCTTCGGGCACGCCGCGGCGTCGGGCCGCAGCGGCAGCGTGTCGGTCACCACGAGCTCGTCGAGCACCGACCCCGAGATGTTCTTGATGGCGTTGCCCGACAGCACGGCGTGCGTGACGTAGGCGACGACCTTCGTCGCACCTTCCTTCTTCAGCGCGGCGGCGGCGTGGCCGAGCGTGCCGGCGGTGTCGACCAGGTCGTCGATCAGCACGCACGCCTTGCCCTGGACCTCGCCGATGATGTTCATCACTTCCGATTCGTTCGGCCGCGGGCGGCGCTTGTCGATGATCGCGAGGTCGGCGTCGTCGAGGCGCTTGGCGATGGCGCGAGCGCGCACCACCCCGCCGACGTCCGGCGCGACCACGATCATGTCCTCGTACTTCTGGCGCCAGATGTCGCCGAGAAGCACCGGCGAGGAGTAGACGTTGTCGACCGGGATGTCGAAGAAGCCCTGGATCTGGTCGGCGTGCAGGTCCATCGTCAGCACGCGATCGGCGCCGCACTTGCCGATCATGTTCGCGACGACCTTGGCCGAGATCGGCACGCGCGTGCTGCGCGGCCGGCGGTCCTGGCGGGCGTAGCCGAAGTAGGGGATGACCGCGGTGATGCGCGCGGCCGAGGCGCGGCGCATGGCGTCGAGCATCATCAGCAGCTCGACCACGTTGTCGTTGGTCGGCGCGCCGGTCGGTTGGACGATGAACACGTCGCGGCCGCGTACGCCTTCCATGATCTCGACCTGGCACTCGCCGTCGGAGAACTTGCCGATGGCGGCCTGGCCGAGCGGCACCTTCAGGTAGTTGGCAATCTCCTGGGCCAGCGCGCGGTTGGCGTTGCCGGAGAAGAGCATCAGTGCGCGGTCGGACATCCCATTTCCTTCCACAGTGTCACCCTGGCCTCAAGCTGGCTGGGGCGGATGGATTCGAACCACCGAATGGCGGGATCAAAACCCGCTGCCTTACCACTTGGCGACGCCCCATTCGCTCCAACGGGCGCGGATTATGCCACTGCCAGCGTTTTGAGCGGCGACTGGTTGATCCCCCTGGCCACGAACGAGCGCCAGCCGGCGGGCACCTGGGTGCGGATCCGCTCCGCCGCGTCCGGCGTGTCGAACGCGACGAACACCGAGGCACCGCTGCCCGACAGCCGTGCGCGGCCGTAGCGCGCCGCCCAGTCGAGCGCCTGCCCGACTTCCGGATGGCGCCGCCGCGCGACCGCCTCGAAATCGTTGTGGGTCCTGCCGACCATGAAGTCGGCCCAGTGCACGCGCGGCGTGGCGCGCGACAGGTACGGATCGTTGTACATCTCGCGCGTATCGACCGTGCACGGTGGCGTGACGACGAGGTACCAGGCCTCGGGCGGAGACACCGGCGTCAGGTGCTCGCCGATGCCCTCGGCCCACGCGGCCGTGCCGCGGATGAACACCGGCACGTCCGCGCCGAGGCCGACGCCGATCCCGGCCAGCGCCGGCTCGTCGAGGCGCAAGTCCCAAAGCCGGTTCAATGCGACCAGCGTCGTCGCCGCATCGGAGCTGCCGCCGCCCAACCCGCCGCCGAGGGGGATGCGCTTGTCGATGCGGATGTCGCAGCCCTGCGTGCAGCCGGTGCGCTGCTGCAGCGCCCGCGCCGCGCGCAGGCACAGGTCGGTGCCGGCGGGGACGCCTTCGACCTTGCCCAGCCGGTGCAGCTCGCCGTCCCGCCTCGGCGTGAAGCGCAGCTCGTCGCCGTAGTCGAGGAACTGGAAGACGGTCTGCAGCTCGTGGAAGCCGTCGGGCCGGCGGCCGGTGACGTGCAGGAACAGGTTCAGTTTGGCGGGGGCCGGCCAGGCCGGCCCGCGGTCTACTTCAACGCCGGCAAGTCGGACCATGTGTCGACGACGACCTTCAGCCGCAGTTCCTCGTTGGCGACCTCGAACTTGCGCGGCAACTCGAACGCGCCGGCGTCCTGGTACTCGGAGAACGCGAGCGTCCAGCCGTCCTGCTCGATCGCGACGATGCGGCCGTCGCCGTCGATCTCGAATTCAGCCGCTGACCCCGGCGCCGGCTGGCCGAGCACCCAGTACCGCAGGTGCGACACCGGGAAGGTCCAGCCCAGGCGCGCCTTGAGGTCGCCCTCCGGATCCTGCGTGACGAAGCTGCGCTTGGCCGTGCGGATCTCGACTTCGCGGCCGCGGCCGGTGATGGTCGCCGCACCGATCCCGAACGGCCCGGCGACGCGCATGTCGAAGGCTTCCGGCGTCTGGTGCCAGTTCAGGTTGCCTTTCACGCCGAACAGCCCGCCGGACGACACGCGAGCCTGCAGCGTGAAGCGGTCGATCTGCGCCAGCTGCGCGCGTCGCGCCGTCCAGGCCTGCTCGGTTCGTGCGGAATGCTTCAAGTGGGAACAGCCTTGCAGGGCGAGGGACAGCAGGATAACCGCTGCGAGGCCCCGCACGTTTGGTTCAGCGGTCCAGACGGTCGACGGTGTCGCGCAGCACGCGGTGCCCGGGATCGCGCGACAGCGCGCCCTGCCAGATCGCGCGCGCCCGGTCCTTCTCGCCGAGCGTCCACAGCACCTCGCCGAGATGCGCCGCGATCTCGGGGTCCTTCACCTTGCCGAAGGCCTTCTCGAGCAGGACGCGGGCCTCCTGGGTTCGCCCCTGGCGGAATTCTATCCAGCCCATGCTGTCGATGACGGCGGCGTCGTCCGGGGTCAACTCAAGCGCGCGCGTGACCAGCTTGCGCGCTTCGTCGAGGCGCGCGGTGTGCACCGTCAGCATGTAACCCAGCGCGTTCATCGCGCGGGCGTCGTCCTTGTCGGCGAGCAGGATGCGCCGCAGGTCGGCCTCCGCCGCCCCGACGTTCTTCAAGCGCTCGTGGACCAGCGAGCGCCCGTACAGCAGGTCGTTGTCGCCGGGCTCCTCTCCCAGTGCGCGTTCGTACAGCGCCAGCGCCTGGTCGCCGGCGCCGGCGTCGAGCAGCACCTCGCCCTCGGCAAGGTACAGCCGCGTCGAATACATCGGCAGCTGGCGGCGCATGTCGGTCAGCAGCGCGCGGGCGTCGGCAATTCGGCCGAGCTTGCCGAGCGCGAGCGCGCGGCGGGTCAACGCTTCGATCACCTGGTCGCCCTCGGTGACCTGTTCGTACCAGCGCAACGCCTCGGCCGGATGGTTGCGCCCGTCCTCGATGCGGCCCAGGTAGTACGCGGCGCGCGGCGCGAAGTCGGGCGCCTGCAGCAGCTCGCGGAAGTGCGGCTCGGCGCCATCCGGGTTTTCGCGCTCGAGCTCGAGCAGGCCCAGCGCGAAGCGCGCCTCGTGCAGGCCGGACTTGGCGGCGAGGGCGGCCTCGAACTGGCGGCGCGCCGCGTCGACCTGCTCGGATTCGAGCAGCAGCCGCGCGTACGCCATGCGCGCCTCCGGGGCGTCGCCACCGAGCTTCAGCAGGTCGGCGAACGTCGCGTCGGCGGCGGCGATGTCGCCTTTCTTGACCAGCACGCCGACCAGCAG
Source organism: Nevskiaceae bacterium (assembly GCA_050740195.1). Classification (GTDB taxonomy): domain Bacteria; phylum Pseudomonadota; class Gammaproteobacteria; order Nevskiales; family Nevskiaceae; genus JACPFV01. The sequence goes on from JBOICR010000162.1 coordinate 5,474, forward strand.
CAGCAGCGAGTCGCGCGACTCCGGCTTCAATGCGATCGCCTCGCGCGCGCTGGCCTCGGCCAGCGCGACCTCGCCGAAGCGCAGCGCCAGCAGGCTGTGGGCGTGGAGTGCGCCGGCCAGCGGCGGCCACTTGCGGCGCAACTGGTCCATCACCGCGAGCGCGTCCTTCTTCTTCGTGCCTTCCTGCGACAGCACCTGCGCGACCTGGCGGAAGCCTTCCTCGGGTCCGCCGGCGTGGCCGCGGATCAGCGCCTCGCACTGCTTGAACGCCTCGTCGCGCTTGCCGGCGCGCAGCGCCAGCCGTGCCACTGCCTCGCGCGGGTCGGCATCTCCAGGGGCCAGCTCCTGCCAGCGGCGGGCCGCCTTCAGCGCCAGCGGCTCGTTGCGGGCCGCCAGCGCGAGACCCGCCGCACGCCGGGCCAGCTCGGGATCGGGCTGGAACTCGAGCGCCTGCAGGAACTCCTCCGCGGCCAGCTCGGGCTGGCGCCGCTGCGCGGCCAGCTCCCCGATCAGCACGTGGTACTGCGCTTCGGCGCGCGGGCTCGAAAAGCGCGGCTCGCCGGCGATCGCGCAGGCGACCGTCGCCATCAGGACGGTGGCAGTGGCCAGGCGGGACGCGGTTTGGGGGAGGCGATGCATCGGCAAACGCAAGTTCTTGAAGCTAAAGCACTAAGGCTGCACCACTATATCGCATCCGTGGGTACAATTTGCCCCATGTTGCTGACCTTGGGCCTCAGTCACCACCTTGCGCCGCTGGACGTGCGCGAGCGCGTTGCGTTCGCCGACGCCGAGCTGCCGGCGGCGCTGGCGCGGCTGCACGGGCTGCCCGGCATCCGCGAGTCGGCGATCGTCTCGACCTGCAACCGCACCGAGATCATGACGGTCGCCGGCGACTCCGACGAAAGCCGCCTGCTCGACTGGTGGCGCCGCGAGCGTCAGCTGCCCGACGGACTGGTCGAGAAGTACCTCTATGCGCATCGCGACCACGGCAGCGTGTTGCACAGCCTGCGCGTGGCCTCCGGCCTCGATTCGATGATCGTCGGCGAGCCGCAAATCCTCGGCCAGATGAAGCAGTCGTACGCGGTGGCCGGCACGGCGCGCACGCTCGGCCCGGTGCTGTCGCGGCTGTTCCAGCACGCGTTCGCCGTGGCCAAGCTGGTGCGTTCGCGCACGCAGGTCGGCGCGCACCCGGTGTCGGTGGCGTACGCGGCCGTGCAACTCGCGCGCCACATCTTCGCCGACTTCTCGCAGCAGACCGCGCTGATCATCGGCGCCGGCGAGATCGCCGAGTTGCTGGCGCGCCACCTGCGCGGGCAGGGGGTCAGCCGCCTGCTGATCGCCAACCGCTCGCTCGACCGCGCGCAGCGCCTGGCGCGCGAGGTGTCGGGCTACGCGATCCCGCTGGAAGACCTGCCGTCGTACCTGCCGGAAGCCGACCTGCTGGTCTCGAGCACCGGCGCGCGCGGGCTGGTTCTCGAGCGTCCCGCGGTCGAGCGGGCGCTGGCGCGCCGCCGCCGCAAGCCGGTGTTCATGATCGACCTCGCGGTGCCGCGCGACCTCGACCCGAAGATCGCCGAGCTCGAGGACGTCTATCTCTACACGATCGACGACCTGCGCAAGGTCGTGGCCGAGAACCTGAAGCTGCGCGGCCAGGAAGCGCGCCAGGCCGAAGCGCTGGTCGAGGAATACGCCGCCGGGTTCAACCGCTGGCTCGAGGCGCGCGACGCGGCGCCGACGATCCGCGAGCTTCGGCAGCTGGCCCGCGGTCACCGCGACGACGTGCTCGACAAGGCGCGGCGCATGCTCGCCGCCGGCAAGCCGGCGGACGAGGTGATGGCGTTCGTGGCCGACACGCTGTCGAACAAGCTGATGCACGCGCCGACCGCCACGCTGCGCGACGCCGATGCAATCGAGCAGGCACTGCTGCTGAACAGCGTGCGCAAGCTGTTCGATCTTCCGGAGAACGACGGGGACTAGTCGTTGGTCCGGTGTGCCCGCTCACTTCTCGCTGCCTTGGCTTCGGTCATTGGCCTGCCGCGCTCCATTGGCGTAGGTGGGGCCGCTGTGCCCGGCTCACTTCATGGCTCGCCGGACCGCGGCTTGGTCAAAGGGGGCCGTGTCCCCCTTTGCCCTGCGCCGCGCCGCTTCGCGGCTCCGGTCTGGCTGCGCTTTACTTACGTTCACCGGGCACACCGGCCCCCGCGATCGCTCGGAGCGATCAAGGCGAGGTCAAATGTCAGTCCGCGCCCGGCCTGCCTGAGCGCAGCGAAGGGT
>JBOICR010000163.1:0-1902 GCA_050740195.1 Nevskiaceae bacterium
ACGCGCGCCGCGAGGTCGACGGTGGCGTAACCGGGGCCGGCGCCGACGTCGACGATGCGCATGCCCTCCTTGAAGCCGGCGCGATCCCACCCGGCCAGCATGCGCGGCCGCCACAGTTCGTGCTGCAGGCCGAGCCGGGCGATCTCCTCGTCGTGCGTGCCGAGGACGTAGTCCCGCTCGGCGGCGCTCATCCGTGCCTGAGCCAGCCCCACTGTGCCTGCGGCTCGGGCGGGCGCAGGTCCATGGGCTTCTGGCCCTGCTCGAGCGTCAGCAGCGCCTGCTTGCGCCACAGCCCGCCGCCGTAGCCGCCGAGCTTGCCGTCCTTGTTGACGACCCGATGGCACGGGATCACGACGCAGATGCGGTTGAGCCCGTTGGTCTGGCCGACCGCGCGCACCGCGCTCGACGAGCCCACCGAGCGCGCGATGTCCTCGTACGAGCGCGTCTCGCCGTAGGGAATCTTCAGCAGCTCGTCCCACACCTTCTGCTGGAACGGCGTGCCGGGGTAGTTCAGCGGCACGGTGAACTTGGTGCGCCGGCCGCCGAAGTACTCGACCAGCTCCTGGCGCAGGATCTTGAGTACCTCGTTCTCGCCCGGCACGATCGGCAGCTTGAAGCGCCGGCGCAGCGTGTCGAACTGCGCCTCGAGCATGCGTCGCTCCGCGTACTCGAGCAGCACGACGTGCTTCGAGTCGGCCGCGGCCAGCAGCGGACCGAGCGCGCTCTCCAGCCACGTCACGCGCAGGACGTCGGCGTCGCGCGCGGCGCCCGGTGCGCTGCCGAAGGCGCGGGCGAAGGCCTCGCGGAAGCCGCTGTTCGATTCGTAACCCTGGCCCAGTGCGACGTCGTCCATCGGATGTCCTCGCTTGATCTGTTCGAAGGCACGGCCCAGGCGCCGCGCGCGGGCGTAGGCCTGGAACGTCATGCCGAAGTGTTTCTGGAAGTGGCGGCGCGCGCGCGCCGGATCGATGCCCATCGCCCGCAGCTGCACGTTGCGCAGGCGACGCTGCGGGTCGCGCTCGATCAGCGTCAGCAGCCGCTGCATCCACAACGGCGTCGCGCCGGTCGCCTCGAGCGGCCGGCAGCGCTTGCACGGCCGGTAGCCCGCGAACGAGGCCTCGCGCACGCTGCCGAAGTACACGACGTTGCGCGCCAGCGGTTTCTTCGCCGTGCACGACGGCCGGCAGAAGATGCCGGTCGTGCGCACGCCGAAGTAGAACAGGCCGTCGTAGCCGACGTCCCGGCGGTTCCAGGCGCGGCGCATTTCGATAACAGGCAGGCCCTTCGACACGGTGTTCATGGGACAGATGCTAGGCCCGCCGGGCCCGGCCAGCTACCGAAAAAGCGACAACATATCTGGCTGCCGGGACTACGCCTTGCCGAAGTACGCCCGGCCCGCTTCCGCGCCGCCGAGCCGGCGTGCGTCAGCCGCTCGCGCGCAACGCCGGACGGGCGCCCAACGACATCGAAGCGCCGCTCCTCGAACTCGATCCCGCCGTCGCCGATGCGCACGACCGTGCTGCAGCGCGTGCCGTAGAGCGGGCTGACGATGAACGGCGGCGACAGCATGCGCTCGAGTTCCGGCCCGACGCCGGTGTCCGGCAGCTCCGCGTCCTTCGCCGGCGTCCGGTCGGACAGCGCCTCGAACAGCGCCGCGCCGTCCTGCGTGCGCTCGAGCACGGCCTGCAGGCGCAGCGACTTCGGCCAGGGCGTGTCGAGTTGGTCGTTCGACACGACATGCACGCCCGGCGACACGCGCGCCACCTCGTAGTCCGGATGATTGTCGACGTACAGCAGCTCGCGGCCGTCGTAGAGCAGCAGGTTGAAGCCGGCGTAATCCACGGCGGTCGGGGCCAGCGCATCGGCGAACTGCGCGGCGCTCATGCCGCCGCGCACGAAGTC
>JBOICR010000164.1:0-11000 GCA_050740195.1 Nevskiaceae bacterium
GATCGATCGCCCTGTTCACGGCGTCGCTGTTCTTCGTGCGGCAGTACCCATGGGTGTGGCTGCTGGCGGCGATCTTCGGTTTCTTCGCCCTCGTCGGCACCGTCGACGTGCTGCAGCCGCGCCAGGCCATCCGGCGCAACTACCCGATCATGGCCCACCTCAGGTTCTTCCTGGAGTTCATCCGGCCGGAAATCCGCCAGTACTTCCTCGAGTCCGACACCGAGAAGATTCCGTTCTCGCGCGCGCAGCGCTCGCTGGTCTACCAGCGCGCCAAGAACGTGATCGACAAGCGGCCCTACGGCACGCAGCTCAACGTCTACGAGACCGACTACGAGTGGGTCAACCACTCGCTGAACCCGACCAGGGTGGCCAACACCGATTTCCGCGTGATGATCGGCGAGGGCAACTGTTCCCAGCCGTACGCGGCCTCGATATTCAACGTCTCGGCGATGAGCTTCGGCGCGATCGGCGCCAACGCAGTGCGCGCGCTGAACAAGGGCGCCAAGAAGGGCAATTTCGCGCACGACACCGGCGAGGGCAGCATCAGCCGCTACCACCGGGAACACGGCGGCGACCTGATCTGGGAAGTCGGCAGCGGCTACTTCGGCTGCCGCCATCCGGACGGCACCTTCAGCCCCGACCGCTTCATCGAGAACGCGCGCAGCCCGCAGGTGAAGATGATCGAACTGAAGATCAGCCAGGGCGCCAAGCCAGGCCACGGCGGCGTCCTGCCCGGCCCGAAGGTCACGCGCGAGATCGCCGAGGCGCGCGGCGTCCCGCAAGGCGTGGACTGCATCTCGCCGGCCTCGCACTCGGCGTTCGGCACGCCGGTCGAGATGATCGAGTTCATGGCGAAACTGCGCGACATGTCCGGCGGCAAGCCTACCGGCTTCAAGTTCTGCCTCGGCCACCCGTGGGAGTTCTTCGCCATCTGCAAGGCGATGCTCGAGACCGGCAAGCACCCGGACTTCATCGTCATCGACGGCGCCGAGGGCGGCACCGGCGCGGCGCCGATCGAGTTCACCGATCACGTCGGCACGCCGCTGCAGGAGGGCCTGCTGCTGGTCCACAACACGCTCACCGGCCTCAACCTGCGGCCGAAGATCCGGCTCGGCGCGAGCGGCAAGATCATCACCGGCTTCGACATCGCGCGGACCATGGCGCTGGGCGCCGACTGGTGCAATTCGGCGCGTGGCTTCATGTTCGCGCTCGGCTGCATCCAGGCGCAGACCTGCCACACCGGCCATTGCCCGACCGGGGTCACCACGCAGGACTGGCTGCGCCAGCGCGCGCTGGTGCCGCAGGACAAGGCCGAGCGCGTCTACCACTTCCACAAGAACACGCTGAAGGGCCTCGGCGAACTGGTCGGCGCCGCCGGACTGTCGCATCCCAACGAGCTGCGCCCGCACCACATCGTGCGCCGCATCTCGCCCAACGAGGTGCGCCTGGTGTCGAACGTCATCAAGTTCCTGAAGCCGGGTGACCTGATCGACAACCGCGCCGATCACCCGGTCTACGCGACGTTCTGGAAGATGGCCGACGCGCACAGCTTCAAGCCCGCGGCATGAGCGACGCGCTGCCCTGGGATGTCAGCGCACCGTACGTCGAAAGCGTCACTGTCGAGGCCGGGCACATCGACGAGTTCGGCCACACCAACAACGTCGTCTACCTGCAATGGCTCGAGAAGGTGGCCTGGGCGCACTCGAACAGCCTCGGGCTGTCGATGGACGACTACCGGCGGCTGGGCTGCGGCGTGGTGGCCCGCAAGCACGAGCTCGAGTACTTCGCGCCGACGTTCGCCGGCGAGGAACTGCTGCTCGGCACGTGGGTCAAGGAGAACGACGGCAGGCTGTCGATGTGGCGCGCCTACCAGATTGTCCGAGCCCGGGACCGGAAGACAGTGCTGAGGGGAAGCACGCACTGGGTCTGCGTGGACCTCAAGACCGGCAGGCCGCGGCGGATGCCCCCGGAGTTCGTCCAGGGATACCGCCCGGCGACCTGAACCGGCCGCAGATTTCCGGTATTGTTCGCGGCCGCGACACGCACTTGGAAAAGATTTCGACATGGGCATCCGGTATACCTGTTCGATCGCGCTCACGCTGGCCGTGCTGGCCGGCCCGGCGCCGGCGAGCTCCATCGCCGACCTCGGGCTGTCGCTCGAGCAGATCCGGTCGCTCAATGCCCAGCTGACCGCGCCGATCGCGGCGCCCGGCATCGCGTTTGGCGCGCCGACCGGGTTCGGCGCCGGCTGGGGCCAGGCCTTCGCCGGCCTCGGCGGGCGGACGCTGGCCGAGGGCGACCAGGATCTCGACGGCTCCGCGCTGCTGGGCTGGGGCATGGGCGATCCGCGCGTGCTCGGACTCGAGGCCGCGATGAACATCGTCAGCCTTTCCGATGGCTTCGCCAAGGACGGCAGCTGGGGCTTCAAGCTGCACCACAGTTTCCCGTTCCGCGCCGCGGTTTCCTTCGGCGTCGACGACGCGGGCGGGTGGGGCGATGCGAGCGACACGCCGAGCAGCACGTACCTCGCCTACAGCCAGGTCGTGGAGCTGAATCCCGACTCGCCGAAGCGGCCGCTGAACCTCGCGTTGACCCTCGGCGCCGGCCGCGAGCGTTTCGCCGAGCCTGGAAAAGACTTGAGCGCGTTCGGCTCGGTGGCACTGCACTGGCACCGGCAGGCGAGCGTCATCGCCGACTGGCACGCCGGTGACCTTCACCTGGCCGTATCGGTCGTGCCGCTCTACCGCATGCCGCTGGTCGCCACGCTCGGCTTCATCAACGTCACCGAGCGCTTCGAGCCGAGCGATTTCGCCGCGGGCGTCGGCTACCTCTACCAGTTCTGAGGACCCCATGAACATCGTGCGCGCAGTCCTTCCGCTCCTCGCGCTGGTCGCGGCCGCCGCGGCCGAGGCCGGCAGCACCGGCCCCGGCCCGACGGGGTCGGCCGGCTCGGCCATCGGCTCGGTGATCAATCCCGGGTCCCACGCCGTGCTCGGCACGACGTCGAAGGACGAGCGGCGGCGCCGCGTGCAGCCCGGCAACGGCGGCAGCGTGAACCTCAGCGGCGACCATCTGGTCCAGGTCGCCACGCAGCTGCGCGCGTTCGCGGGTGCGACGGTCCAGGGCTCGATCATCAGCGCCCCGACCGTACTCGCGGATGGCACGTCCGCGACGATCGCACTGAACACGCGCACCGGCCAGTTGACCGTGACGCGGCAGGGAAACTGACGCGGAGCGTCATCCCGGGCGTAGCGAGGGATCCCTTTGGGCGGGCCAGCAGGAATCTCGATCATCACGGCTGTCCACAACCGGGTCGGCACGATCGAGCACGCCCTGGCATCGGTCAGGGAGCAAACGTGGAAGGGCGTCCAGCACATCGTCATTGATGGCGGCTCGACCGACGGCACGCTCGAGGTGCTGCGTTCCCACCAGGCCCACCTCGCGGCGCTTGTTTCGGAGCCCGACCACGGAATCTACGACGCGCTGAACAAGGGGATGGCCCTGGCGATGGGCGACGTCGTCGGCCTGCTCCATTCGGACGATTTCTTCTCGCACAACGACGTGCTGCGCCGCATCGCCGAAGCATTCCAGGATCCTTCGATCGATGTGTCGTACGGCGACCTGGACTACGTGAGCAAGTCCGACGAGCGCCGCGTCGTTCGTCGATGGCGTTCCGGCCGCTACTCGCCGCGCAAGCTCCGCTTCGGCTGGATGCCACCGCACCCGACGGTGTTCGTCCGCCGCCGCCTGCTGGAAAACCTGGGTGCCTACGATACGTCGATGCCACTGGGGGCCGACTTCGATTTCACCCTGCGCTACTTGCTTCACGCAGGTGAGCGCGTCGCGTACCTGCCGGAAGTGCTGGTCAAGATGCGAACCGGCGGCGCCAGCACTCCGTCGATGCGCACCTGGGTCCAGAACGTGAAAGACAACTGGCGGGCGCTGCGGAAGTACCAGGCCGGCGGCGTGGCGACGCTGGTCTGCAACCGGCTGCGGAAAATCCCGCAGTTCTTCTGACGCGGACTAGCGGCCACCCCAGAGCAGGTACGCCTCGCGCAGGCGCGGCAGTCGCGCGTGCAGGAAGGAAGGTGGAAGCGCCGAAAAAGGTCATGGGCGGGAATGGTTGGCGCGTGACGGGAGGGGAGTCAAGCGTCGTTCAGCTAAGTTACAGTTGCACGAATGAAAATCCTCGTCACCGGCGGAGCCGGTTACATCGGCTGTCACGTCGTGCGCCAGCTCGGCGAGGCCGGGCACGATGTGGTCGTGCTCGACAACCTTTCGACCGGCCGGGCCGACGCCGTGCTGGCTGGACGCCTGGTGCGGATGGATCTCGCCGACGCGGCTGCGGTGGATCGCCTGCTCGCCGACGAACGATTCGAAGCGGTCATGCATTTCGCTGCCAGCATCGTTGTGCCGGAGTCGGTCGCGGAGCCGCTGAAGTACTACCGCAACAACACGGTCAACCTGCTGTCGTTGCTGGAGTCCTGCACGAAGCATCGGGTGCCGCGCTTCGTGTTCTCGTCCACCGCGGCGGTGTACGGACTGCCGCCCGGTGGCAAGGTCACCGAGGAATCGGCCCTGGCGCCGATCAGCCCGTACGGGGCCTCCAAGCTGATGAGCGAGCGGATCCTGATGGATGCCGCCGCGGCGACCGGCCTGCGCTACGTCATCCTGCGCTACTTCAATGTCGCGGGTGCCGACCCGCAACTGCGGATCGGCCAGTCGACCCCGATGGCGACCCACCTGATCAAGGTCGCCTGCGAAACCGCCCTGGGGCAGCGTCCGGAGATGCCTATATATGGAACGAACTACCCGACCCGGGACGGCACCTGCATCCGGGATTACATCCACGTCGACGACCTGGCGCGGGCGCACCTTGCGGCGCTCGATCACCTGTCGGCCGGGAAGGACAGCGCAGTCCTTAATTGTGGGTACGGGCACGGCCATACGGTCCGGGAGGTCATCGAAGCCGTCCGGCGGACCAGCGGGCGGGTTGTTGCGGCGCGAGATGCCGCCCGCAGGCCGGGGGACCCGGTGGAGCTGGTGGCCGACAGCAGCCGGTTGCGGCAACTGTTCGGCTGGAAACCCCTCCATGACGACCTCGATTTCATCGTCGGTACGGCCTGGCGATGGGAGCTCAAGCGCTCCGGACGGTAACTTCCTTTGCCGTCGGGGGCAGGGCCTCCGTATACTCCGTCTCTCGCGGTGGGGGACGGAGCGGGGGCCTATGATTCGGCACACAATTATTTCAATCATCCTTGCCGTTGCGACCTTGGTTCTGGCGGGCTGCGCGAGCGCACCCCGCACGGTCTCAGACGAGCCCACGCCGAAGGAAGAGGGCGCGCCGGATACTCCTCCGGTGGAAGCGGCCGCTGTGGAATCGGCGCCCGCCGAAACTCCGGCGCAAGCTCCCGCCCAAGCCGCCGCGCCGGCGCCGCCGGTCGCGCCGCCGCCCGCAGCGTCTGGATTCATCCCGACCGGCAAGCCGGTGATCGTCGGCCGCTTCGAGCGAGTGCAGTTTCCTGCCTGGGTCGAGCGCGCCGGCATTCGTGCCAGCATCAAGTCCGGCTGGGCCGTCTACACGAGCGACCGCATCCTCACCGGCACGGAAGGTCGCGTTGAGATCGCAACCGTCGGCGAAGGCCGCCTGAAGGTCGGCGGCGACGGCAACATCCTGTTCACCGAAGCCTTCGAATACACCGGTGGCGCCGAGCCGAGCCTGTTCCAGGTGGTTCGCGGTCCATTCCAGTTCACTTCGCCCATGGCCAGCGGCACCGGCCCCAACAACGGCGCGACGATCGTGGTCGGCGGTGCGATCAATGCGATCGTGCTGGGCGGGCAGGTTGTCGGGCGCGTGGACGCTGAGGAGTCCCTGCTGGGCCTGGTCGACGCCGTCGTGCGCGTGAGCGGTCCGAAACTGAACCCCGGCACGATGCGCGAAGGGCGCTCGTTCCTGCGCGTGCCGCGTCAGGGCCGTGCGCAGCCGGTGTCCGTGGCGACGAGCGATCGCATGGCTCGCTGGCTGTCGGCGGCGCAGGGCGTCTCCGGCCGGCCGGCGCTGTCAGCCGACGGCGTCTGGGACGTCAGCCTCAATTCCGGCTACAACCGGCGCCAGCTCGAGGACATGGCGTGTCGCATCCAGCGGCGCGGCATCGCGAGCGAGATTTACCCGGTCAAGGAGCCAGGCAAGCTGACCTGGTATCGCGTCGTCGTGCGCCGGTTCGCGACCAAGGGCGACGCCGTGAACTTCATGAGCACGGCCCGCGCTCTCGGCTCGAAGGAGCCGTGGGTCCTGGTTCCGCAGTCCTGATGACGCGAATGGTTTCCGCCGGAGTGACGAATCCGGGACGAGTGCGCACGCACAACGAGGATGCCTTCCTCGACGCCCCGGACCGCCGCCTGTGGGTCGTGGCGGACGGCATGGGCGGGCATTCGGCCGGTGACCTCGCCAGCGCGATGATCGTCGAGCGCATGGGCAAGGTGAGCCCGGCCGAGCAGATGACGGACTTCGTGGACACCGTGGACCGCGAGTTGTCGGCCGTGAACGAAGACCTGCGCAAGCACGCGCAGGAGCGCAACGTTTCCCTGATCGGCGCCACAGTCGTCGCCTTGCTCGGCGGCCCGGACTTTGCCGCGATCGGCTGGGCCGGCGACAGCCGCGTCTACCGCTTCCGCGATGGCAAGCTCGAGCGGATGAGCCGCGATCACAGCACCGCGCAGGAACTGATGGACACCGGGCAGTTCACCGCCGCGCAGATCGCCGGCAAGCCGCAGGGCAATACCATCACGCGCGCCGTGGGCGGCGAGCCGAAGCTGTTCCTCGACTGGATCGTCGCCGGGTTCGAGCCGGGCACGCAGTTCATGCTGTGCAGCGACGGCCTGACCAAGGAAGTTCCCGAGCCGAAGATCGAGGAGGAGTTCAAGAAGAATTACCCTCCGAAAGAACTGGCCGAAACACTCGTACAGGCCGCGCTCGCGGCTGGCGGGCGTGACAACGTCACGGTTGTCGTCGTCCGCGCCGAAGGTTCCTGATCACTCGATGAACACGAAGCAGCCCTTTGCGGATCTCCTCGCCGGCCTTCAGGCCGGCAAGATCTCGCTGGTCGACCTCATCGGATCGCTGAACGCTCGCGGGCCGGTGCAGACGCCGCTGCACAAGGCCGAGCTGGGAATGCTCGACCAGGCGCTCGCCGGCAAGAAGCTCGACGAGAAGCTGCACCGCCTGTTGACCGCCAAGCTGAAGGACGTGCAGGTGCCGAAAGCGGTCGTGGAAAAGACCGCGGGTTATGCGGCGTTCAAGCCGGGCGCCGGCTCCGAGGACCAGACGGTCGCGGCCGGCATGGGCGGTGGTGGCGACAAGACCCGCCTCAATCCCGGGGCGGCCGCGGGAGGCGACAAGACCGTCATCAACCCGGGTGGCGACAAGACGGTCATCAACCCGGGCGGCAGCGGCGGCGGTTCGAACGGCGACGGTTTCGATCTGCTGATCGACCAGGGCGGCGACTCGGAATCGACCGAGATGGCCGACCCGCAGGCGACGACGGGCTTCAAGCCGTCGGAACCGGCCACCGCGCGCTCCCGCACCAGCGGCACCAGCGGGCCGAGCACCTCATCGTGGAACCGCGCGGCCGCTAGCGGCGCGCCTGAGCGCGAGGTGCATTCGGGCGACGTGCTGAAGGATCGCTTCCTGCTCGACAAGGAACTCGGCCGCGGCGGCATGGGCATCGTGTTCAAGGCCAAGGACGAGCGAAAGGTCGAGGCGCAGGACAAGAACCCCTGGGTCGCGGTCAAGGTATTGAACCCCGAATTCCGCAAGCACCCGCAGGCCCTCGTCGCGCTCCAGCGCGAGTCGCGCAAGGCCCAGCAGCTGACGCACGACAACATCCTGCGCGTCTACGACTTCGACAAGGACGGCACCGTCATTTACATGACGATGGAGTACGTCGACGGCGGCTCGCTGAAGGACGTCATCAAGAAGCACCCGACCGGCATGTCGTGGGACAAGGGCTGGCCGGTCATCGCCGGCCTGGCGCGCGGCTTGGGCCGCGCACACCGCGACAACATCGTTCACTCGGACTTCAAGCCCGGCAACGTGATGATGACGTCGGACATGATTCCGAAGCTGTTCGACATGGGCATCGCGCGCGCCGCGAAGTCGGGCGCCGAGGGCAAGGGCGAGACCACGGTGTTCGACGCCGGCGAGCTCGGCGCGCTGACGCCGGCCTACGCGTCGCTGGAAATGATCGAGGGCGAGTCGCCGGAGCTGATCGACGACATCTACGCGCTCGGCATCACGGCCTACGAGATCCTCACCGGCAAGCACCCGTTCAACAAGAAGAACGCCCAGGAAGTGATGAAGGCGGGCATGAAGCCGCCGGTCGTCGCGGGCCTGCAGCGGGGGCAGCAGAAGACGCTGCAGAGGTCGGTTGCGTTCAGGCGCGCCGATCGCGTCAAGAGCTGCGACGACTTCCTCGAGGGCATGCGCCCGCACAGCATCAAGGATTACGCCGTGCAGCTTTCGGTCGGCGGCGTGGTCGCGATCCTGCTGCTGGTCGGCGTCTTCGGCGGCCTGCTGCCCTTCCTGGCCGGCGAGCGCGTCGACGCAATGATTGCGCAGTTCGCGCAGAACCAGTTCACCGACTATCCGGCGGCAGTCGCCGCGCTCGACGCGATGAAGCCGACCGAGCGCGACACGGCGATGCAGAAGGGCTCGAAGGAAATCCAGAATTACTTCTTCACGATCGCGAACGACAAGTGGAAGGTGCTTTTCTCCGCGGGCAAGTGGGATCGCGTGGCCAAGGAGCAGCACTTCGACCATCCGGCCGCGCTGACGGTGGTCAACGCGGTCAAGGCGTTGTACCCGGACTCCGCCGCGGTCGCCGACAACCTGCGCCGCCTCGACGAACAGAAGAAGACGCTGATCGCCGAACTGAACGACGATTTCACCGGGCACATCGATGCCAATCGCATCTACGAGGACAAGACGCCGAACGTCGTCGAGACGGTCGCCATTGTTCGCCAGATCGATCCGGCCAACGACCTGCTGCAGGACAAGAAGCTGAACGGCCGCTACACCACCGACGTGCGCAACGCGCTCGAGACCGGCCAGTTCGAGGCTGCGGCGAAGCGCGCCGCGACCGCGATCAAGGTGTTCCCGAACGACACCGACCTGGCGAAGCTGTCGGCGAACGTCAAGCAGGGTTACGAGATGCAGCTCGCCGCCGCCAAGCAGCGTGAGCTGATGGCGAAGATGACCGCTGCCGAAGCCAAGACGGAGCTGGCCAAACTCGCCTCGAACCCGCTGTTCACGCCGGACTGGCAGGTGGGCGTGAACGCCTCAATGTCGAAGCTGACCGGCGACACCACGCCGGACACGATGAAGGTCAAGAACTCGCTGGCCGACGCCTACGCCAAGCAGCTCGCCTCCAAGGTCGACGCGAAGGACATCGTCGGCGGCCAGATGGTGGCTGAGAACAGCAAGATGTTCACCGGCATGCCGAACCTCATGCGCGAGCTCGGCCGCCTGACCGAAGCGCGCAAGGCGCAGGAGAAGGAAGAAGCCTCCAAGGCCGCACTGGCCGAAGCCGACACGCTGAAGCGGACGCTGAAGACGAAGGCCGACGCCAACGATCTCAAGGGTGCGCAGGTCGCCCTGGACAAGTTGCGCGGCTACCTGCCGGCGAACGATCCGTTCCTGTCGGGCGACGGTCCCAAGTCGCTGGGTGAGGCTTACCTGCGCCAGGCCAACCGCCAGGCGGAGCAGGGTCGCTACGACGCGGCACTGAAGTTCGCGCAGGATGGGCTGAAGGCCGCGCCGGGCCTGGCGAGCCTGAAGCAAGCCGAAGGCACGTTCCGCCTGGAAGGCAACGCGCAGACCGTGAGTACCGCGGCCGGCGATCCGACCAGCGCCAGCGCCGACAAGATCAAGGCCGCGCTCGAAGTCGTGCGCGTCGCCGACGCCAACCGCTACGCCAAGGTCTACAACGACGCGCAGACTACGGTGATTTCGCGCCTGACCGCGCTCGCGCAGACCGATCCGGCGGCAACCAAGAAAGCCAAGGACGAATGGCTGAAGGTGTTCCCGCAGAACACGCAGCTCTCGGGCCTCGTCATTCCGGAAGCCAAGGCGGCGACCACGACGGCGGCCGCGTCGTCCGGCGCGACGAGCAGCCTGCCGTCGGAAGCACGGCGCGCGCGCCGGTCGCCCGGCGTCGACACGTGCAGCCCGAGCTTCTCGACCTTCGGCAAGAGCTCGCGCGCGACCTGCCAGGACGACGTCAACGGCCAGCCAGGTCCCAAACTTGTCGTGATTCCGAATCCGTCGGGTGGCTACCTGGCCATCACGAAGTTCGAGATCACGGCCGGGCAGTTCAACGCGTTCTGCGCGGCCACGGGCAAGTGCAAGGCCCAGGGCGGCAGCGATGGGCTGCCGCGAACGAACATCAACCTGGCGACCGCCAAGGCGTACGCCGCCTGGCTGAGCGACCAGACGGGCTTCAACTATCGCCTGCCGACCGACGCCGAATGGACGCAGGCAGCCGGTGCCGGCGGCGCCGGCGCGGGCGACGTCAGCGGTTTCAACTGCGTCGTGATGTCGGGCGGCTCGCAGATCAAGGGCGGTTTCGCAGTGTCGGCCGCTACCGGCAGCTCGAACGCATGGGGTCTGGTCAACGCCGTCGGCAACGCGGCCGAGTACACCGATGGCGGTTCGGTGCGTGGCGGACACTTCAACGTTCCAACCAGCCGTTGCGCGGTGGATCTGCGCGAAGGTGGCGGCGAGAACGACACCGTGGGGCTGCGGCTCGTCCGAGAGATGGGCTGAGCATGAGCCATGAGGCGCGGATCAACGATGCGCTGATGCGGCTGGGCGAGGAGTTTCGCCTTGGCATGATTCAGCCTGACGAATACCGCGCGCGGCGGCGCGGGTTGCTGGAAAGCTGGTACGAGAAGGAGGTCACGACTTCCCCGGGCACGCTGCGCAGTGCCGGCTACTCGACGAT
>JBOICR010000165.1:0-13568 GCA_050740195.1 Nevskiaceae bacterium
CGCCTACGCGCTGCGCGTGGCCGAGGCGCCCGGCGGCGAGTTCAATCCGCTGCTGATCTACGGCGAGTCGGGCCTGGGCAAGACCCACCTGATGCACGCGATTGGCAACCGCATCCGCGGCAGGAACAGCAAGACGCGCGTGCTGTACGTCGTCGCCGAGCGCTTCTTCCGCGACATGGTCAACGCGATCAAGCTCGGCAAGACCGAAGAGTTCAAGTCGCACTACCGCTCGGCGGACGCCCTGCTGATCGACGACATCCAGTTCTTCGCCGGCAAGGCGGTCACGCAAGAAGAGTTTTTCCACACCTTCAACGAAATGCTCGACGGCGGCCAGCAGATGGTGCTGACCTGCGACCGTTACCCGGCCGAGCTCGACAACCTCGACAAGCGCCTGAAGTCGCGCTTCACCTGGGGGCTGTCGGTGGCGGTCGAGCCGCCGGAGCTCGAGCATCGCGCCGCGATCCTGCTGTCGAAGGCCTCCACCCGCAAGACGCGCCTGCCGGAGGACGTGGCGCTGTTCGTGGCCCAGCGCATCCGCAGCAACGTGCGCGAGCTCGAGGGCGCGCTGAACCGGCTCGACGCCTCTTCGCAGATCACCGGGCGCCCGATCAACATCGATTTCGCGCGCGAGACGCTGCGCGACATGCTCGCGGCCTACGAGCGCCTGATCACGATCGACAACATCAAGCGCCAGGTCAGCACCTACTACAACATCCGCGTCACGGACCTGTCGTCGGCGCGGCGCACGCGCTCACTGGCGCGCCCGCGGCAGATCGCGATGGCGCTGGCCAAGGAATTGACGCAGCACTCGCTGCCCGAGATCGGCCATGCGTTCGGCAAGGACCACACCACGGTGCTGCACGCGTGTCGCCGGGTGGCCGGACTGCGCAAGGACGACTCGCGGGTGCGCGAGGACTATGAAAACCTGCTGCGCCTGCTGAGCCATTGAGCAAGCCGGGGACATGCCTGTGGACAAACCGTTGGAAAACACTGGAGCGTTCGAACGATCCACAACGGGACACAGACTGCACACAGGCTCGCGGCGGGTTTTGGCGCGACGTTACGAGCACGCACAACGCGTTGATTCACAAGGTTAATCGTTCGCTTATCCCCAGACATGCCGGGCGCCTATTACTGCTGCTTCTGTTCTTCTTAAACACAAAGACATAAAAGATGGTGAGCTCATGAAAATACAAGTTGGGAGAAATGAACTGCTGACGGCAGTGCAGGCCGTGATCGGCGTGGTGGAACGCCGCCAAACCCTGCCCGTGCTATCGAACCTGCTGCTGGACGCGCAAAAAGACGAGCTGGTAATCACAGGGACCGACCTGGAACTGGAACTCGTCAGCCGCGCGGTGGTCAAGTGCCAGGCTTCGGGCAAGACCACGGTGCCGGCGCGCAAGCTGTTCGACATTTGCCGGGGGCTGCCGGAGGGCGCCGAACTCGCGCTCGAGACGTCCGGCGACAAGCTTCGGCTTACGTCCGGCAGGAGCCGCTTCACCCTGGCGACGCTCAAGCCCGATGAATTCCCCTCGATGGGTACGGTCAGCGGCGGCAGGGTCATCCGCCTCGCCAAGAAAGATCTGCGGGAGCTGATCGAGCGCACGCAGTTCGCGATGGCCAACCAGGACGTGCGCTATTACCTGAACGGCATGCTGCTGCACGTAACCGCCAAGCGCCTGCGCGCGGTGGCCACCGACGGCCACCGCCTGGCGATGAGCGAGCTGGTCAAGGACACCAAGCAGAAGGAAGAGACACAGCTGATCCTGCCGCGCAAGGCAGTGCTCGAGCTGATGCGCCTGCTCGAGCCGACCGACGTGGAGGTCGAGCTGCGCCTGTCCGACACGCAGTTCCAGGCCGACCTCGACGTGATCCGCCTGACCAGCAAGCTGATCGACGGGCGCTTCCCGGACTACGAGCGCGTGATCCCGGAGGCCGGCGACCGCAAGATGAAGGCCAACCGCGAGCGCGTGCGCGCGGCGCTGTCGCGTGCCGCGATCCTGTCGAACGAGAAATTCCGCGGCGTCCGCCTGCAGCTGGCGGACGGCAAGCTGCGGCTTTCCACGCACAACCCCGAGCACGAAGAGGCCGAGGAAGAGCTCGATGTGCATTACAACGGCGCGGCGCTCGAGATCGGTTTCAACGTGAACTACCTGCTCGACGCCCTCGGCGTGATGCAGTCCGAGGACTTCCACATGGAGCTGAAAGGCCCCGACGCCTCCGGCCTGCTGCAGGAATCGGCGAGCAGCAGCAGCAAGTACGTCGTCATGCCGATGCGGCTCTGATCCCGCCCCGCAGGGCATGCGCTTCACCCGCGTCGCCGGCGAAAACTTCCGCCTGTTCCCCTCCTTCGCGCTCGAGCCGCGCTCGGGCGTGAACCTGCTGCTCGGCGCCAATGCCGCTGGCAAGACCACGCTGCTCGAGGCCGTATACGGGCTCGGCCGCGGCAAGAGCTTCCGCGGTGCGCCACCCGAGCAGGCCGGCGCGGGCGGCGCGCACTGGCGCCTGCAAGGCCGGATCGCCATGCCGGAACGGCCTGAGCTCGGCGTAGGCCTGGGATGGACGCCAGACGGGCTGGATCTGAAGCTGGACCAGGCGAACGCGCCGCTGACTGAACTCGTAAGCCGGGTCGCGGTGCAGGTGCTCGAGCCGGATTCGCACCGGCTGCTGCAGGAAGGCCCGGTTTACCGCCGCCGCTACCTCGACTGGGGCGTGTTCCACGTGGAACATCGGTTCTATCCGGCCTGGCGGCGCTACCAGCGCGCCCTCAAGCAGCGCAATTCGGCGCTGCGCGCGGGCGCCAGCCGTTCGGAGGTCGAGGCCTGGAACGCCGAGCTGGTGAGCTGCGGGACCGAGGTGCACGAGTCGCGCGAAGCTCACCTCGGGCACCTGCGCGGCCACTTTGGCGCGGCCCTGACCGCCCTGCTCGGCCCGATGGATTGGTCACTGGAGCTCGCGCGCGGCTGGATCGCCGGCAAGACGCTCGAAGCCGCGCTGGCCGAGCATTTCGAGCAGGACCGCCGCGCCGGCAAGACCGCGGTCGGGCCGCATCGCGCCGAGCTCAAACTCAAGCTTGCCGGGCACCAGGCCAAGCGTCAGGTCAGCCGTGGCCAGCAGAAGCTGCTGATCGCGGCGTTGCTGCTGGCGCAGGCGGCGCTGGTGCGTGAGCGCGCCGGGTTGTGCCCGGTGCTGTTGGTGGACGACTTCCCGGCCGAACTCGGACCGCCGTTCCAGCAGGCCCTGATCGCCGCGCTGCTGGACTATCCGGGACAGAGCTTCGTGACTTCGATCGAACTCGCGCCGGCGCTCGCGCGGGTACGCGAAAGCGGCTCAAAAAACGCGTTGTTCCACGTGGAACATGGGGCCGTTTCGGGCCCTTCGCTGGTATAATTTTTCCTTCGAAAAAGCGACCGCGGAACGGCTCGGCCGGACCGCCAAATATCAGGGCCAAATGTCCGAAATCGGAACCTACGATTCCTCCAGCATCAAGGTGCTGAAGGGGCTGGAAGCCGTGCGCCAGCGGCCCGGCATGTACATCGGCGACACCGATGACGGCACCGGCCTGCACCACATGGTGTTCGAGGTCGTGGACAACGCCATCGACGAGGCGCTGGCGGGCTACTGCACCGAGGTCACGGTCGTCATGCACGCCGACGGCTCGGTGTCCGTCGCCGACAACGGCCGCGGCATCCCGGTCGACCTGCACAAGGAAGAAGGACGCTCGGCAGCCGAGGTGATCATGACGATCCTCCACGCCGGCGGTAAGTTCGGCGGCAGCGGCTACAAGGTGTCGGGCGGCTTGCACGGTGTCGGCGTGTCGGTGGTCAACGCGCTGTCCGAGCTCCTGATCCTGAACATCTGGCGCGATGGCTATCACCACAGCCAGGAATACCGCGACGGCGCGCCGCAGGCGGCGCTGGCCAAGCTCGAGGCCACCGACAAGCGCGGCACGCTGGTGCGCTTCTACCCGAGCGGCCAGGTCTTCACCACGCACCGCAAGTTCGACTACGACATCCTGGCGCGCCGGCTGCGCGAGCTGTCGTTCCTGAACTCGGGCGTGCGCATCGTGCTGAAGGACGAGACCTCGGGCCAGGAGGATGCGTTCGAGTACAAGGGCGGTATCGGCGCGTTCGTGCAGTACCTGAACCGCAGCAAGCAGGCGGTCCACCCGACCATCCTGAACCTGACCGCCGAGCAGGACGGCATCGTGGTCGAGGCGGCGCTGCAGTGGAACGACTCGTACGTCGAGAACGTTTTTTCGTTCACCAACAACATCCCGCAGCGCGACGGCGGCACGCACCTCACCGGGTTCCGTAACGCGCTGACCCGCACGCTTGGCGACTACCTCGAGTCCGAGGGCGTCGCCAAGCGCGAGAAGATCACGATGTCCGGCGAGGACACGCGCGAAGGCCTGACCGCGGTTCTGTCGATCAAGCTGGTGGATCCGAAATTCTCCAGCCAGACCAAGGACAAGCTGGTGTCCTCGGAAGTGACTCCGGTAGTCCAGGCGGTGATTAGCGGCAAGTTACGCGATTTTCTACTGGAGAACCCGAAAGAAGCGCGCATGATCGCAGCAAA
Source organism: Nevskiaceae bacterium (assembly GCA_050740195.1). Taxonomy (GTDB): domain Bacteria; phylum Pseudomonadota; class Gammaproteobacteria; order Nevskiales; family Nevskiaceae; genus JACPFV01. The sequence goes on from JBOICR010000165.1 coordinate 4,579, forward strand.
AGTCGTCGAGGCGTCCCGCGCCCGCGAGGCGGCGCGCAAGGCCAAGGAGCTGAACCGCAGGAAGAGCGTGCTGGACGTCGCCGGGCTGCCCGGCAAGCTCGCCGACTGCCAGGAAAAGGATCCGGCCAAGAGCGAGCTGTTCCTGGTCGAGGGCGATTCCGCCGGCGGCTCCGCCAAGCAGGGCCGTGACCGGCGCTTCCAGGCGATCCTGCCGCTGAAGGGCAAGATCCTGAACGTCGAGAAGGCGCGCATCGAGAAAATGCTGTCGTCGCAGGAAATCGCGACGCTGATCACCGCGCTCGGCACCGGCATCGGCGCGGACGAATTCAAGGCGGAGAAGCTGCGCTACCACCGCATCATCATCATGACCGACGCCGACGTCGACGGCGCGCACATCCGCACGCTGCTGCTGACGTTCTTCTATCGCCACATGCACGCGCTGGTCGAGCGCGGCCACGTCTACATCGCGCAGCCGCCGCTGTACAAGGTGAAGATCGGCAAGAGCGAAAGCTACGTGAAGGACGACGCCGAGCTCAACGACTGGCTGCTGAACGCCGCGCTCGAAGATACGAGCTGGAGCCCGGGCGCGGGCAAGGCGCCGCTGCCGGGCAAGGACTTCGAGCGCTTCCTGCGCGCGCACGCGTCGATCAACGACTTGCTCGCCAAGCTCTCGCGCCGCTACGACCTGTTCGTGCTCGAGCAGCTGCGCGACCACTCGCCGGTGCCCGCCGAGGCGGCGGCGCTGGCGCCGTGGGCGGAGAAGTTCACGGCCGACCTCAACGCGGCCGGGCACCTGCACGGGAAGTACACCGTCAACGCGCGCGCCGAACAAGCCGGCCTCGCGGTCACCGTGACGCGCCGCGCGCACGGCGCCGAGCACGCCATCCACTTCGGGCCCGAGTTCCTGAACGGCCCTGAGTACCGGCGCATCGTCGACCTGCAGCAGGCGCTCAAGCACCTGGTCGGCGAGGGCGCGAAAGTGCGCCGCGGCGACAAGGAAAAGGCGATCGGCCGGTTCGCGGAAGGCTTCGACTGGCTGATGGCAGAAACCAAGCGCGGCATGCACATCCAGCGCTACAAGGGCCTGGGTGAGATGAACCCGGAGCAGCTGCACGAGACCACGCTGGATCCGGCGCAGCGCCGGCTGGTGCAGGTCAAGATCGAGGACGCGGTTGCCGCCGACCAGATGTTCACCACGCTGATGGGCGAGGCGGTCGAGCCGCGGCGCGAGTTCATCGAGAAGCACGCGCTGCTGGTCGGCAATCTCGACGTCTGAGACTTGCTGACCGCGAGGGCCACCCGACCCTCGCTCCTGGCGGACCTCCGCAAAGTCGCTCGGGCCGGGCGGCCCTCGCGATCATCCGATCAACGCGGAAAGCCGCTGCAGCGCGTCCTTCAATTCGCTTTCAGAGAGTGCGGTGAGGTTGGCGTGGCCGATCTTGCGCGCCGGCTTGGCCGCTTTCCCGTACAGGTGCAGGTGCAGGCCCGGGATCTCCGCGAGCCGCGCGAGATCCGGCACCGAGCCGATGAAATTCACCATCGCGGCAGGGCCGCGCATCGCGGTCGAGCCCAGCGGCAGGCCGGCGATCGCCCGCAGGTGGTTCTCGAACTGCGAGCAGACGGCGCCGTCGATGGTCCAGTGACCGGAGTTGTGCACGCGCGGCGCGATCTCGTTGCCGAGCAGTGCCCCGCCGGCGACGAAGAACTCGAAGGCCATCACACCGACGTAGTCGAGCTGGTCCATCACCGCCCGCGTCGCTGCCTCGGCGGCGCCCTGCAGCGGGTCGTTCGCGCGCGGGATCGAGGTGCGCAGGATGCCGTCGCGGTGCACGTTCTCGGCGACCGGGTAGAACGCGGTCCCAGCGTCCTTGCCGCGCACGCCGATGCAGGAGATTTCGCGCTCGGACGCGACGAAGCCCTCGAGCAGCAGCGGCTGCTGGCCGAGCCGCTGCCACGCGGCGGCGAGATCCGCGGCGGAGCGCAGCACGGCCTGGCCCTTTCCGTCGTAGCCCAGGCGCCGGGTCTTGAGCATGCAGGGGTAGCCAATCCGGGTGGCAGACCGCTCAAGATCGGCCTTCGTATCGATTTTCTCGTACGGTGGGACCTTGATCCCCAGCGAATCGAACAGTTTTTTCTCAGATAGACGGTCTTGGCCGACTTCCAGGGCCCGCGGGTGCGGCAGCAGCGGTTTGCGCGCGGCGACGAAAGCGGCACAACTCGCGGGCACGTTCTCGAACTCGTAGGTCGCGACGTCGACGCGCGCGCAGAAACCCGCGAGCGCTTTCTCGTCGGTGTAGTCGGCGTGGATGTGGTCGCCCAGCGGCGCGGCGCAGGCCTCGGGGGCGGGGTCGAGAAAAACGAAATCGAAATCGAGCGGATAGCCGGCCAGCGCCAGCATGCGACCGAGCTGGCCCGCCCCCAGGATGCCGACTTTCAACGTTCGGCCTTCACCGGCGGCGGCGCGGCCTGGCGTTCTTCAGCACGGCGCGCGTCTGCTCGCGCCGGTAGCACTCGAGGCGGCGCGCGACGCCGGCGTCGTCGAGCGCGACGATCGCCGCGGCCAGCAACGCGGCGTTGATCGCGCCAGCCTTGCCGATCGCGAGCGTGCCGACCGGCACGCCCTTGGGCATCTGCGCGATCGAGAGCAGCGAGTCCAGGCCTTTGAGCGTCTTCGATTCGACCGGCACGCCGAGTACCGGCAGGCGCGTACTCGCGGCGGTCATGCCCGGCAGGTGCGCTGCGCCGCCGGCGCCGGCGATGATGACCTTGAGGCCGCGGCCGACGGCCGACTCGGCGTAGCGCGCCAGTTTCAGCGGCGTGCGGTGCGCGGAAACGACCTCGCACTCGTGCGGGATGCGCAGGGACTCGAGGGTTTCGCTGGCGTGGGACAGCGTTTCCCAGTCCGACTGGGATCCCATGATGACGCCGACAACAGGCTTCTTTTTGGCCACTTTCCGGTGCCCTTCGGGGCGGGGAAAGCGGCGCATTGTAGCCTAAAGGGGACGCACACCTTTGGAAAAGGTGTGCGTCCCCTTTTCAGGGCAGGTCGTACTCCACCGCCACCGAGGCCTGGAACTTCATTTCGCCAGACTGGTAGGTCTGGTCGGCGGAATACGACTCCATCTTGGCGGCGCGCATTGCGAACACGGGCTGCGGCATGCCACCCGACTCCGACGCCGACAGTGTGTGCAGGCGGCCGAGCTTCACGCCCATCGTGCGCGCCAGCGCCTCGGCATTCGCCCTGGCGTCCTCCGCGGCCGCCGCCAGCGCGGCGCGCTGGTGCTCATCCTTCCTGGTCGAGCCGAAGCTCACGCCCGACATGCGGTTGGCGCTGGTTTCCACCGCGCCCTGCAACAGCTTGCCGAGCCTGGACAGATCGCGCAGATCCACGTCGATCTGGCGCGACACCTGGTAGCCGACGATGCGCGGGCGGCTGCTGATCACGCCGCCGTCGTACTGCGGGCTGACGTTGAGCTGCGCGCTGCGCACGTAGTTCTTCGGGATGCCGAGCGACTCGCACAGCTTGAGCAGCTTCGCCGCGCCTTCCGTCACGATCCGCTCGGCGTCGGCCAGCTGCTTTTCGCTGGCCTCGACGGCGAAGCCGACGTCGGCACGGTCCGGAGCGACCGCGACTTCACCCTCGCCGCTGACAGCGAGCAGCCGGGGCCTGGGTTCCTCGTGCGCCGCGGCGGCGGCGCTGAATGTCAGCGCGACAAGCGTGCAGGCGAGACGGCGGAGCTGTTCCATGAGGCGCGGGTTCCGATGACCTTGACCGAGGCGCCATCGTGCAGGTTTTCACCGCCCCGCACCACCACCGAGTCGCTCGCGATCAGCATGCCGTCCACGGCCACCCACTCGCCGTCGGCCACGCCGGTGGTCACGACGACGCGCTGGACCTTGTTGTCGGGGCCGACGCGGTAGACCGCGAGCCCCTCGGTGCGGATCACCAGCGCATCGCGCGGCACCGCCAGCAGTGACTGCGGCTGGCCGAGCGGCAGCTCGACCTCGACCACGCTGCCCGACGGCAGGCGCGCGCCTCGCACCGACGGCGGATCGACCAGCACCTCGAAGCTCTGCGAGCGCGGGTCGCCGGCCGGCACGATGCCGCGGACCTTGGCCGAGCCTTCGCCGCCTTCGAACTTCACCTTGACGGCGTCGCCCGCGCGGATCGCGCGCACGTGGCGCAGCGGCAGGAACAGCCGGATCTCGAGCGTCTCCGGATCGAGCACGCGCGCCACGAGCTCGCCGCGCGCGACTTCCTCGCCGGCGCGTTTGATGCGCTCGGACACGACGCCGCCGAACGGCGTGCGCAGCTCGGCCCGCGCCAGGCGGTCCTGGATCTGCGACAGCGTCGCGTGCGCGATCTCGAGGTCGGCGCCGGCAAGCTCGCGCGCGGCCTCGGCCTGCTCGAGCTGGAAGCGGCTGACGTTGGGGCCGAGCGCCTTGAGCCGCTCGGCCTCGCGCGCCAGCTGCGCGCGGTTGATCTCGCCGCGCTTCACGCGCGCGGCCTGCTCGAGTTCCTGCAGCTTCAGCTCGTCGGTGTCGAGGCGCGCGACGACGCCGTTCTTGCCGACGCGCGCGCCGGGCTCGGCGACCCAGGCCAGGCGCCCGCCGACGGCGGCGGAGAGGTCCGCTGCGGCGCGCGAGCGCACCTGCCCGGTGACGGTGATGCGCGGCGCCAGGTCACGCTTCTCGACCGGCGCGGTCTCGACCGCAGCCGGGGGCTGCTGCTGGGCGGCCGCGCCGGCGGTGAACAGGCACAGGAACAACATCGGGGCACGTTTCATGATCGACTCGCTCATTTGGCCATCGCCGGCACGACGACGGAGCGCTGCACCGCGGACGCTTCTCCCAGACGCAGCAGGCTGGGCATCAGGAACCAGGTGAACGCGGTGCCGATGACCATGCCGCCGGCGACCACCGCGGCGAGGCCGCGGTAGATCTCGGCGCCCAGGCCCGGCAGGAAGATCAGCGGCACCATGCCGAGCACCGCGGTCAGTGTGGACATCACGATCGGCCGGGCACGGGTCTCGAGCGCCTGGCGCACGGCCTCGCGCCGCGGTACGCCGCTGCGCTCGCGCGCGCGGGTCTGGTCGACCAGCAGGATCGCGGCGTTGACCACCAGGCCGAGCAGGATGATGAAGCCGATCATGGTCAGCAGGTCGAGGTTCTGGTTCTTGACCTGGTCGATCAGCTGGAGTGCCGCGATGCCGCCGGCGGTCGACACCGGCAGAACGAGCATGACGAGGAAGCTGTCCCACACCGAGCGGAACAGAGCCGCCATCAGCGCGAACAGGATCAGCAGCGCCAGCGCGAAGTTCTGCGCCATCGCGGCCAGCGCCTGGTGCAGCTCGTTGGCGGTGCCGGCGTAGGTCAGCTGCGCGCTGGCCGGCATCGCCGCGCGCACCGGCGGCTCGACCTTGTTGCGCAACAGGGTCAGCGCCTCGTCGAGCGACATGTCGGCGGGTGGCTCGAAGGACACCGATACCGTGCGCTTGCCGCCCACGCGCAGCAGCTGCGACGGGCCGACGGTCTGGCGGATGGACGCCAGCTCGCCGATGGTTTGCACGCCGGCGCCCGGCGTCACGAGCGGCAGCTCGGCGAGCTCCTGCTCGGAGCGCCACTCGTTGCCCTTGATGATGATGTTGAGGCGCTCGTTGCCGTCGAAGTACTCGCCGGCCCACAGCCCGCCGGTGAACGCGCGCAGCGCGCTGGCCACCGAGCTGCGGTCCATGCCGGCGCGCGAGATGCGCCACTCGTCCGGGACCAGTTGCAGCTCGGGCTGGTCCATCTCGAGCGACGGAAACGGCTGCGGCGAGGTGTCCGGGATCGCCTTCGGGATCTCGGCCATCGCGACCCGGGCGGTCTTCATCAGCGCCGGCAGGTCGGGTCCCTGCAGGTGCAACTGGATCTCGCGCGAGTTGTTGCCGTCGACATTGAGCAGCGAGCCCTGGCTGGCGAAAGCCTTCACGTCGGGCAGGTCGGCCAGGATCTTGCTCTTCAACAACTCGACGACGTCCTTGGTCTTGCGTGGATCGGCCGCGTACGCGACGACCACGCCGCCGCCGCCGCCCCAGGCCGAGAAGTTGTAGTACTTGATGCCGGGCTCGGCCTTGCCTTCGAGGTGCGGCCGCAACCGCTCGATGACGATCGGCGCGACCTCGGCCTTGGCGGTGTCCATGTTGCCGCCCGGCGGCAGGCGGAAGTTGCCCCAGACGTTGTCGGTTTGCGCGACCGGGAGGTAGTCGACCTTCGGCATGAACGCCCAGATGAACAGGACGCTGCCGGCGACCAGCCCGCCGATCCAGCCGAGGCGCGCCGCCGGCTTGTGCGTCGCCTGCATCGCGAACGCAGTCATGTTGGTCCACCAGTGCTGATGCTGGTCGGCCGGGAAGCCATTGGCCAGCGCCCAGCGGTTGGCAGCGGGGATGACGGTCATCGCGACCAGCAAGGAGGCTGCGTGCGACACCGACATGGTGATGGCGAGGTCCTTGAACAGCTGGCCTTCGAGCCCTTCCATGAACAGCACCGGCAGGAAGATCGCGATCGAGGTCAGCATCGAGGCGAACAGCGCGGGCATCACTTCCTGCGCGCCCTCGACCGTGGCCTCCCACGGGGATTTGCCCTCCTGCAGGAAGCGCAGGATGTTGCCCTGCACGATCAGCGCGGCGTCGATGACGATGCCGGTGGAGAACGCCAAGCCCGCGAGCGAGATCACGTTCAGCGTGCGGCCGAGCGCGTGCAGCGTGATGATGGCGAAGAACAGCGACAGCGGGATCGACAGGCCGATCACGGCCAGCGCGCGCGGGCCGCGCAGGAAGAACCACAGGCCGCCGACCGCGAGCAGGATGCCGACGAGGAGGCTCTCCTGGACGAACGAGATCGCCCGACGCACGTAGATCGAGGCGTCCCACGACAGGTCCATCAGCAGCTTCTCGCGGGCCAGCGGACCGGCGTTGAGCTCGGCGATCGCTTCCTTGACGCCCTCGATCAGCTCGACGGTGTTCGAATCCGAGGCGCGCTGCACGGTCAGGTAGTAGGCCGGCACGCCGTTGCGATAACTGAACCACTGCGCGTCCTGGTAGCCGATGCGCACGTCGGCGACTTCGCGCAGCGGCAGCGGGCGGTCGCCGCTCCAGCCGACGATCAGGTCGCCGATCTGCTCGACCGGTTCGCGGCCGGTAAAGCGCACGGTGAACTGCTTGCGGCCGACGTTGACGAAACCGGCCGACGCGTCGCGCGCGGCGACCACGGTCGAGGCGATCTGCTGCGGCGTGATGCCGAGCGCGGCGAGGCGGTGCGCATCGAAACGGATCTGCACCTCGCGCGGCCGCCCGCCTTCGAGATTGACCCGCGAGACTCCGGGCACGCGCGCGAGGCGCGGCTCGACCGTCTCCTCCATCAGCTTCTGGTAGTGCGCGGCGACATCTTTCACCGGGTTGCCCGGCAGCGGCCGGACCAGCATCGAGGCGGCGTTGGCTCCCTGCCAGTTGTCGCCGCCAAAGGCCTGCGGCTCGTCGGCTTCCAGCGGAATCGGCGGCAGCGTGTTCAGGCGGCCGACGATGTCGAGCATGACGCGCGTCATGTCGGTGCCGACTTCGAAGGTCAGCCCGACGCCGCCACCGCCACGGTTGGACTGCGAGCGCATGTCGACCAGGCCCGGCATGCCGCGCATGGCCTCTTCGATGGGCTCGACCATCACCTCTTCGACTTCGGACGGCGCGGCCTCGCGCCAGCCGACGTTGATCCACACCTGCGGCCGGCTGGTGTCCGGCAGCAGCTGGATCGGCAGCTTGATCAGCGCGAGCGCGCCGAACAGGAGGACGATGAGCCCGGCCGCGGCAACCGCCGGCGGGTTCTGCAGCGAAAATTGGGTCAGGCGCATGACGGCTCCCGAGGACAGCGTCGCTGGTTCTCCCCGCTTGGATGCGGGAGGGGGCATGCGACGTTTAAACTGACCCCCCAAAACGGCGTCTCAACCTAGATGCAGCACTCCCCGCAAACGGTCGCGCTCACGCGCGACGTCATTGGCACCCTGATCCCGGCCGGCACCAAGGTCGAGCTGCCGTCTGGGACCGACGCGACCATCACCCAGGCCCTGGGCGGCAGCTACACCGTCCAGGTCGAAGGCCACCTGTTCCGGATCGAGGGCAGGGACGCCGACGCCTTGGGCAAGGAGCCGGTGAAGGGCCCCGAGGTCCCCGAGAACGCCACCGATGCGGATCTGGAAAAGGCAGTCTTGGATCAGCTTCGTACCTGCTATGACCCGGAAATACCAATCAACATCGTCGAACTTGGCCTCATCTACGAGTGTGGACTCGACCACCTGCCGGGCGGCGGGCGCAAAGCCGTGATCCGCATGACCCTCACCGCCCCCGGCTGCGGCATGGGCGACATCCTGGTCGCCGACGCCAAGGCCAAGGTGTTGCAGATTGCGGGGATCACGGACGCCGACATCCAGCTGGTGTTCGACCCGCCATGGACCCAGGACCGCATGTCGGAAGCCGCGCGCCTGCAGTCGGGCCTGATGTGAGTCGCCGGTGAGCGACACCACGACCCGGGGGGTGCGAGTCCAGGTGCGCCCGCGGTTCATCCCGGAGCAGTCGGACCCGGACAACGGCCAATGGCTGTTCGCCTACCACATCACCATCCGCAACGACGGCGGCGACACCGTGCAGCTGATCTCGCGTCACTGGGTCATCACCGACGGCGAGGGCAAGGTCGAAGAAGTGCGCGGCCCGGGCGTGGTCGGTTATCAGCCGGTGCTCAAGCCCGGCGAGGAATTCGAGTACACCAGCGGCTGCCCGTTGACGACGCCGGTCGGCACGATGCACGGCGAGTTCAACATGATCGTGGCCGGCAGCGGCGAGAAGTTCGACGCGAAGATCGAACCGTTCCGGCTCGCGGTGCCGAAAGCCCTGAACTGAGTCGCGGCCTGCGACCTCGCGCCTGGCGGACCTCCGCAAAGTCGCACGGCCGCAGGCCGCGAC
>JBOICR010000166.1:0-10070 GCA_050740195.1 Nevskiaceae bacterium
GGCTTGCTGTCGCTGATGGACGCCGGCCTCAAGGAGCTGTCGGCGGCCTACCCGTCGCTTCAGGTCGCCGCGCTGCGGGCCGCCGCGTCGTGGCCGCTGGTCGTGGTCTGGATCCTGGCGCGCGGCCACCCGCGGACCTTGCTGAACGTGCGCTGGTGCCTGCACCTGCTGCGCGGCGCGCTCGGCGTCGGCATGATGGCGGCCTTCGTCTACGGCGTGCGCGCGCTGCCGCTGACCACCGCCTACACCCTGTTCTTCGTCGCTCCGCTGATCATCACGCTGCTGTCCAAGCCGTTCCTGGGCGAAACGATCGGCGCGCATCGCTGGCTCGCCATCATCGGCGGCTTCGTCGGCGTGCTGATCGCGATGCGCCCGGACGTCGCCGGCGTGGCGACCTGGGCCAGTGTCGGCGTGCTGTTCGCAGCAACGCTCTACGCCATCTCCGCGATCACGGTGCGCGTCCTGGGCCGCACCGACAGCACGGTCAGCATGGTGTTCTGGATGCTGACGCTGGTCGCGTTGGGCGCCGGCGCGCTCGCACTGCCCCACTGGGTCACGGTCAGGCCTGAGCACTGGCTGCTGGTCGGCGGCGTCGGCCTGGTCGGCGCGCTCGGCCAGTTCGCCATCACCGAGGCGTTCAAGCAGGCCGAGGCCTCGATCGTCGCGCCGCTGGAGTACACCGCGCTGATCTGGGGCGTCGGCTTCGACGCGCTGCTGTGGCACCAGTTGCCGGGCGCGAGCACCTGGGTCGGTGCGGCGATCATCGTCGCCTGCGGCATCTACCTGATCCGTGGCGAGCGCACCAAGACTGCGGCCGCGACCGCGACCAGCGAGCCGAGCGTCCAGCCCTGACTAGTGCGGTTGCGGCTGGGCCGGCTGCGACGACCACTGGACGTGCACGATCTTCCAGCCTGCGGCGTCGCGCCGCATCACCAGCGTCTCCGTGCTGAACACGTCGATCGGCTTGTCCTTGTAGCTGCCGGTCACGCGGCGGCGCGTGGCCACCCAGGCCAGGTCTCCCGAAGTGCCGTGCCTGCGATCCAGCACGCTGCCCTTCACGTGCGCCATGAACTCCATGTCGGCCTGCATGTGGGCGGCGGCGTACTGCTCGAACGAAGCTTCCTGCCCGCCAAATTCGTAGATCAGCACGTCCGGCGCGAGCAGCGCCTTGATCGCGCCCGGGTCCGCCGCGCCGATGGCGCGATCGAACGCGTCGGCCGCGCGCAAGTGTCCGTCGGTGTCCTTCGCGCCCGCTGGCGCTGCGAACAGCAGCGCAATCGCCAGCGATGCGGCCCTCGTTGTTCGCTTCATCGTGGACTCCCGGTGAGAGAGGTATTCTAGGGTGGACTCTTGCACCACTGACGGAGCCACGCATGGACTCGATCAAGCCCCTGTTCACCGCCACCGCAACCGCCAAGGGCGGACGCAACGGCCATACCGAGGCCCACGACGGCACCGTGAAGGCCGACCTGTCGGTACCCAAGGCCATGGGCGGGCCCGGCAAGCCGGGCACCACGACGCCCGAGCACCTGTTCGCGGCCGGTTACGCGGCCTGCTTCGGCGGCGCGCTGGATTTCATCGGCAAGCAGGCCAAGAAGAACACGGCCGGCGCGAGCATCACCTGCGCGGTTTCGGTCGGTCCGCGCGACGGCGGCGGCTTCGGCATCGCGGTCAGGATGACCGTCGAGGACAGCAGCCTGCCGCAGCAAGAGCTGGCGGCGCTGGTCCATGAAGCGCACGAGAAGATCTGCCCCTACTCCCACGCGACGCGCAACAACGTCGACGTGCAGTTCGAGGTCAAAGGCGGGTAAACAAAAAGCCGGCGCAACGCCGGCTTTTTGTTTGATTGGCGGAGAGGGAGGGATGGTGGCGCGCTTCGCCGCCACCCCTCGCCATCTCGGGGTCGAAGTCACCAGCCACTACCGAGTCCCACAAAAAAGCCCACATGAAGTGGGGTTTTTTGTGGGACTGGCGGTGTAGCGAGTCCTGCGGCAACCGCGATCATCCCGTATTGCCAGTTCGAATCTCTCTTTTGGGGCCGGGAGTCTTCCAAACCCTCGATACGGATTTCTCATGACATCACCCGTGATATCATGCTGACCGTGAGAATGGTCATGGACACGGACGTTGTGGTCGCTGGCATCCGAAGCCCCACGGGGGCTTCGGCGGAGCTGCTGCGCATGGCTCGTCGCAAGCAAATCACGCTGCTGGTCAGCGTTCCGCTGTTCGTTGAGTACGAAGCGAAATGCACCGAGGCGGAGCACCTCTCCGCCGCCGGGCTGTCGCGCGAAGAGGGCGAAGTCTTTCTTGACGGCCTCGCAGCCATCATCGAACCCGTGACAATTCATTATTCGTGGCGACCGCAGTTGAGCGATCCGGCTGACGAGATGGTGCTGGAGGCTGCGGTGAACGGCAGAGCCCAGATGCTGGTGACCTTCAACCGCCGCCACTTCGGCACTGCCCCGAAACGATTTGGCATTGATTTGTTGCTTCCTTCGGAAGCCTTGAGGAGAGTGCGATGAAACCTGCTTCAACTTTTCCGCTGCGCCTGCCTCGGTCGATCAAGGCCGCGGTCGAGCGCGTCAGCAAAGCGGACGGCACGAGCATCAACCAGTTCGTGGCGACGGCCGTTGCCGAGAAGCTGGCCGTGATGGATGCGGAACAGTTCTTCAAGACGCGTCGCGGTCGCGCCGACCTGCGCAAGTTCGACGCGATCATGAAGCGCAAGGGCGGCGTGCCGCCGCGCGAGGGCGACGAAGCGTAAATCCCGCGCACCAGGATGACCCGGAAAGACTCGACCATGGAGGACGCAGACTTGCTGCGTGCAGAGAATGCGCGGCTTCGGCGCGCGCTCGAAGCCCACGGAATTCCCGAATCCCGCGAATTGCGCGACCTCGGCGGCGAGATCAGCGCTCTCTCAGTCCGGGGTCCGCACCCCCTTGCACCAACCCATCGCGCAACCTCGCGATAAGTCGGGGGAATTCGCAGCATCCCGTACTGATCACCTAAAATATCTGTTTCTAAACAGACACTTAGGAATTAATGGCGGAGAGGGAGGGATGGTGGCGCGCTTCGCCGCCACCCCTCGCTGCGCTCGGGGCCGCCTTCGGCGGCGGCACGGCCGACTTCGTCGGCCATGCCCGAACCCTCGCCATCTCGGGTTCGAATTCACCAGCCACTACCGAGTCCCACAAAAAAGCCCACATGAAGTGGGTTTTTTTGTGGGACTGGCGGAGAGGGAGGGATTCGAACCCTCGATACGGCTTTGGACCGTATACACGCTTTCCAGGCGTGCTCCTTAAACCACTCGGACACCTCTCCGCAGCAAACTAGTGCCCCTGCGGGCCGCGGATTCTAGCCGCTTACGACGGCGCCTTCTCCGCGGGCTTGGGCGCTTCCGGCAGCGGCGCCAGCGCCGGCATCTCCGGCGGCTTGTCCAGGCAGCGCACGGCTTCATCGCCATCTGCGTCGACGTATTCCTCGCCGTACGGCACGGCATTGGCCGGCGCCGGCGGAATCTTCAGCGCGGACGCCGAATCTTTCACCTTGAGCCCGTCGGTCGACTGCACGACCGGAACGGACGTCGCGTCCTGGTAGGGCTGCACGCCGTCGCAATACGACGCGGTGGCGCAGCCGGCCAGGGCGACGATGGGGATCAGGGTCAGCAGCTTCGGGTTCTTCATTACAAGGCTCCGGCGGCGCGCATCGCGCCGCGCACTGTATCGAAGTGTGCCGCATCCAGGGGCACCAGTGGCAGGCGGATGCCTGCGCCGATGCGCTTCATCTGCGACAGGGCCCACTTCACGGGGATGGGGTTGGGCTCCACGAACAGGTTCTTGTGCAGGCCCTGGAGCTTGGCATCGAGCTCGGGGGCGAGCTTGCGGTCGCCGCCCAGCGCGGCCTTGCACATCTCGTGCATCAGGCGCGGCGCGACGTTGGCGGTGACCGAAATGTCGCCCTTGCAGCCCAGCAGGATCGACTCGCAGGCAGTGGCGTCGTCGCCCGACAACAGCACGAAGTCCTTCGGCAGGCCCAGCGCCAGCAATTCCTTGATGCGCGCGATCGTGCCGTGCGCTTCCTTCAGTCCGGCGATATGCGGCACCTGCGCGAGGCGCTTGACCGTGGCGGGCTGCAGGTCGCAGCCGGTGCGGCCCGGCACGTTGTACAGGATGATCGGGATGTCGACCGTCTCGGCGACCTTCTTGTAATGCCGGTACAGGCCTTCCTGCGGCGGCTTGTTGTAATACGGCGTCACCATCAGGCAGGCGGCCGCGCCGGCAGCCTTGCCAGCCCTGGTCAGTTCGATGGCTTCGGTCGTGGAGTTCGCGCCGGTGCCGGCGATCACCGGCACGCGCCCGGCCGCGTGCTGGACCACCGTGCGGATCACGTCCACGTGCTCGGAAACATCGAGCGTCGCCGACTCACCGGTCGTGCCGACCGCGACGATGGCATCGGTGCGCTCGGCGATATGCCAGTCGACCAGGCGGCGCAGCGCGTCGAAGTCGACTTCGCCGCCTTCGTGCATCGGCGTGACGAGGGCGACAATACTGCCGGAAATCATGGGGATGCGGCTGAGAAACGAGGGCGCGCAGTATAGCGAAACCCGCTAAACTTGCGCCGTCTTCGGATCCCCCGACCCAATGCCCACGATCGAGAACCACCTGTCCATCTCGGTGCTCGCGCCCGCGCGCCCGCAGCTCGCGCTGGACCTGTTCAAGGCCATCCGCGAGCGGGGTTGCGACATCGAGGACTGCCGGTTTGCGCCGATCGGCGACCGCCTGGCGGCCAGCATGGTGGTGTCCGGCAACTGGAGCGCGCTGGGCCGGCTGGAGACCGCGCTGCCCGGCATCGCGCAGAAGCTCGACCTGAAGGTCCAGTTCACCCGCTGCGGTCCGCGCCCGCAGAATCCCGAATTCCGCGCCTACGCCGTGGACGTGGTCGCCCCGCAGCAGCAGGACCTGCTGCTGCACCTGCTCGAGTTCTTCCACGCCCAGGATGTGGACGTGGCGGAGATCGTCACGCAGAAGTACCAGTCGTCGTACACCGGCGCCGGCATGTGCAGCGTGCAGATGGTGCTGCACGTGCCCGTCAGCCAGCACCCGCAGGCGCTGCGCGACCAGTTCATGGACCTGTGCGACGACCTCAACGCCGACGGCATGCTCGATCCCATCAAGACGTAACCAGACAATGAAAATCGGCAGCAAGCTTCCCAGGCTGAAACTCCCCGCCACTGGCGGCAAGGACATCGACCTGTCCGACTACAAGGGCAAGGCGCTGGTCGTGTACTTCTATCCGAAGGACAACACGCCGGGCTGCACGCAGGAAGGCATCGACTTCCGCGACCTGTACAAGGATTTCAAGAAGGCCGGCGCGGAGATCCTCGGCATCTCGCGCGACAGCGTGCGCAGCCACGAGAATTTCGCCGCCAAGTACAAGTTCCCGTTCCCGTTGCTGTCGGACGGTGACGAAGCGGCCTGCAAGGCCTTCGACACCATCAAGGAAAAGAGCCTGTACGGCCGCAAGTACATGGGCGTCGACCGCAGCACGTTCCTGTTCGACGGCGACGGCGTGCTGAAACGCGAATGGCGCAGCGTGAAGGTCAAGGAACACGCGGCCGAAGTGCTCGAAGCCGTCAAGGCGCTGTGACCCGTTCCCCGGCGCCCTCCGCGCGCACGACCTCCCCTCCGGCTGGCCGCATGAAAAAACGCATTTTTGTCCTCGACACCAACGTGCTGATGCACGACCCGAGCGCGCTGTACCGCTTCGAGGAGCACGACCTGTTCATCCCGATGGTGGTGCTCGAGGAGCTCGACGCCGCCAAGAAGGGCACCAGCGAGGTGTCGCGCAACGCGCGCCAGGTCAGCCGCTTCCTCGACGACCTGATGCGCGAAAAGGACCACACGACAATCGAGCAGGGCCTGCAGTTGCCCACGACCCAGGCCAGCATCAAGGACGGCAAGCCGGCCTCGGGCCGGCTGTACTTCCAGACGCGCCCGTCCGACGCCTCGCTGCCCGACGTGCTGCCGGGCAACAAGCCGGACAACTCGATCCTGATCACGGCGCTGGCGCTGCGCACGCAGCACCCGGACCGCCGCATCACGCTGGTGAGCAAGGACATCAACCTGCGCATCAAGGCCGCCATCGTCGGCGTCCACACCGAGGACTACTACAACGACCAGGTGCTCGACGACCTGGAGCTGCTGCCGACCGGTTACGCCACGCTGCCGGCGGATTTCTGGCAGACCCACGGCGACAAGATGGAGTCCTGGCAGGACAAGAAGTCCGGCGAGGCCTGCTATCGGCTGAAGGGTCCGCTGGTAAAGGACTGGTACCCGAACCAGTTCCTGTACCTGCCCGACGATGCGGAGCGCGGGCTGGAGCTCGTCGTCACCTCGCTGGAGGGCAACGTCGCCGAACTGCGCGTGATCCGCGACTACCGCTCGGGCAAGCACCCGGTGTGGGGTATCCACGCCAAGAACCGCGAGCAGAACTTCGCGCTGAACCTGCTGCTCGACCCGGACGTCGATTGCGTCACGTTGCTCGGCGCCGCCGGCACCGGCAAGACCCTGCTGACGCTCGCCGCCGGCCTGGCGCAGACGCTGGATGAGCCGCGCTACCGCGAGATCATCATGACGCGCGTGACCGTGCCGCTGGGCGAGGACATCGGCTTCCTGCCCGGCACCGAGGACGAAAAGATGACGCCGTGGATGGGCGCGCTGATGGACAACCTCGAGGTGCTGACGCAGACCACCGAGGCCGGCGACTGGGAGCGCGCCGCCAGCAACGAGCTGCTGGCCAAGCGCATCAAGATCCGCTCGCTGAACTTCATGCGCGGCCGCACCTTCCTGAACCGCTTCATCATCCTCGACGAGGCGCAGAACCTGACCAGCAAGCAGATGCGCGCGCTGATCACGCGCTGCGGCCCCGGCACCAAGATGGTGTGCCTGGGCAACCTCGCGCAGATCGACACGCCCTACCTGTCCGAGACCACGTCGGGCCTGACCTACGTGGTCGACCGCTTCCGCGGCTGGCCGCACGGCGGCCACGTGACGCTGGCGCGCGGCGAGCGCTCGCGCCTGGCGGCGCACGCCTCAATGGCGCTTTGATCGACCTCGTCTATCTCTGCGGTTTCGCCTTCCTGGCCGGCTTCATCGACGCGATCGCCGGCGGCGGCGGGCTGGTGCAGGTCCCTGCCCTGTTTGTGCTGTTGCCCACGGTGCCGGCGGCGACGCTGCTCGGCACCAACAAGTTCTCCAGCATCTGGGGCACGCTGTTCGCGACCTGGCAGTACTCGCGCCAGGTGCCGATGGAATGGAACGCGACCTTGCCGACCTGCGCCGCGGCGCTGGTGTTCGGCTACGTCGGCGCGCAGACCGTCGCCATCGTGCCGCCGGATTTCCTGCGGCCGCTGATCCTCGTGATGCTGGTCGCAGTGCTCGCGTACACGCTGTGGCGCAAGGACCTCGGCGCGCTGCACGCACCCAAGCTCACGCATCCCCAGCAATTCTGGGTCGGGCTCGCCACCGGCACGGTGCTGGGCTTCTACGACGGCTTCTTCGGTCCCGGCACCGGCAGCTTCCTGATCATCGCCTTCGTCGGCCTGTTCGGCTTCTCGTTCCTGGCCGCGTCGGCCTCGGCCAAGGCCGTCAACGTGATCACCAACGGCGCTTCGATCGCGTACTTCGCCACCCACGGGCACGTGCTGTACGCGGTGGCCGTACCGATGGCGCTGGCCAACCTGGCCGGCTCGTTCATCGGCACGCGCCTCGCGCTCAGGCTGGGCAGCCGCTTCGTCCGGATCGTGTTCGTGGTGGTGGTGTCGGCGCTGCTGGCGCGCTACGCCTGGGACATCGCTCAGGCTCGGCCGTAGTCGAACGGCATCGCGCGCGCGATTTCGGGCAGTCCCAGCAGCAGCATCAGCAGCCGGTCCACGCCCAGCGCCACGCCGGCGCAATCGGGCAGCCCCGCGGCCAGCGCCTCAATCAGGTTGATGTCGGATGGCGGCGCCTCGCGCCCGGCGACGCGCCGGCGCTCCCGATCGGCCTCGAAGCGCGCGCGCTGCTCGGCCGCATCGCCGAGCTCGTGGAAGCCGTTGGCCAGCTCCTGCCCCTTCCAGAACAGCTCGAAACGCTCGGCGACATCGATGGCATGGGGCGGCGTGCCGGGGCGCACGCGTGCCAGCGCGGCCTGCGAGGCCGGGAAGTCGTAGACGAAGCATGGCGCGGCCGGCGCGAGCTTCGGCCCGACCACGAAGCCCATGCCGAAATCGAGCCAGCCGTCGCGGTCGAAGTCGCGCGCGCTGGCCGGCGGATCCGAGCGCGCCGAGAGCACGCGCACCAGCTCGGGCACGGCAGCGGTGAACGGGTCGACGCCGGCATGGTCGAGCCAGGCCTGGCGGTAGCTGTAGCGCTCGACGGTACCGGCTGCGGCTACGCCCAGCGTGGTCAGCAACTCGACCATCTCGTCCATCAGGCGGTGGTGGTCGAAGCCCGGGCGATACCACTCGAGCATCAGGAACTCGGGGTTGTGGTGCCGGCCGAGGTCGCCGGCGCGGAACACGTGGCACAACTGCCAGATCGGCCCGCTGCCCGCGGCGAGCAGGCGCTTCATGGCGAACTCGGGCGAGGTGTGCAGCCAGCGGCCGTCGCCGGCGCGCAGGCTGTCGATGTGGAAGTCCACCGTGGCGTGGGCCGACAGGAGCGCCGTAGCGACCCCGCGCCCGCCGCGCGCGGCGACGCAGGTGCGGCGGCGCGCAAGCAGCTCGGCGCGCGCGCGCAGCGTCGGGATCGAAGCGGAGGGACGCCAGCTCATCGTGTCATCCCGAGCAAAGCGAGGGATCTCGTCTTGAGGAGATCCCTCGGCGCTGCGCGCCTCGGGATGGACACGCGGGTTACTTACCAGCGCGGTTGAGGTATTCCCCGGTCCGCGTGTCCACCTTGATGATCTCGCCTTCGTTGATGAACAGCGGGACCTTCACGGTGGCGCCGGTCTCGAGCTTGGCCGGCTTGGTGCCGCCGGTGACGGTGTCGCCGCGCACGCCCGGGTCGGTCTCGACAATCTTCGCCATGATGAAGATCGGCGGCGTGACCTGCAGCGGGATGCCGTTCCAGAGCAGCACCTTCACGGTGTCCTGCTCCTTGAGCCAGATCACGGCGTCGCCGACCTTCATCTTGTCGGCGGTGAGCTGCTCGTAGTTGGTCGGGTCCATGAAGTGCCAGAACTCGCCGTCGTTGTAGAGATACTGCATCTCCAGCTCGACGATGTCGGCGGCCTCGGCCGACTCAGCCGAGCGCAGGGTCCTTTCGATCACGCGGCCGGTCTTCAGGTTGCGGATTTTCAGGCGGTTGAAGGCCTGGCCCTTGCCGGGTTTCACATATTCGTTTTCGAGGATCGAGTAGGGGTCGCCGTCGAAAAGGACTTTGACGCCCGGCTTCATATCGTTGGTGTTGTAGGTCGACATTGAATTTGTCCTAAGAATCAATAAGTTGCCGAATATGCTGCGACCGGCGAAAATGCGGCGCGAATGATACAGACAAACACCGCCGCCCGACAGGTGCCGGCCTGGCAGGCCGAGTTGGGTCAGGCCTTCAGCCGCCCGGCCGATTTGCTGGCCTACCTCGGCTTACCGGCCGACACGCCGGGGCTCGACGCGACCTCGCTCAAGGACTTCCCCCTGCGCGTGCCACGCGGCTACGCCGCGCGCATGCGCAAGAACGACCCGCGCGATCCGCTGTTCCTGCAGGTCTGGCACCAGCCCATGGAAGCCGACGAGGTGGCCGGCTTCGCCGACGACGCGGTGGGCGACCTCGCGCGGCTCAAGCCCGGCGGCATCATCCACAAGTACGCCGGGCGCGCGCTGGTGATCGCCACCGGCGCCTGCGCCGTGCATTGCCGCTACTGCTTCCGCCGGCACTTCCCGTACTCCGACGCGACCGCTTCGCGGCACCACTGGGACGAGACGCTGCGCGAGCTGGCGGCCGATCGCTCGCTCAGCGAGGTCATCCTGTCCGGCGGCGATCCGCTCTCGCTCGCCGACGACAAGCTCGCGCCGTTCGCCGAGGCGCTCGAGT
>JBOICR010000167.1:0-12282 GCA_050740195.1 Nevskiaceae bacterium
GACGTCGCCATCAACCCCGGCAATTCGGGCGGGCCGCTGTTCAACGTGCGCGGCGAGGTGATCGGCGTGAACTCGCAGATCTTCAGCCAGACCGGCGGCTACATGGGGGTGTCGTTCGCCATCCCGATCGACGTCGCCGCCAAGGTCGCGCAGCAGCTCAAGGAGTTCGGCGAGGTGCGGCGCGGCTGGCTCGGCGTCGTCGTGCAGGAAGTGACGCGCGAGCTCGCCAGGTCGTTCGGGCTCGAGCGGCCCGAAGGCGCGCTGGTGGCGCAGGTCGTACCGGGCGGTCCTGGCGAGCAGGCCGGGCTGCGCGTCGGCGACGTGATCCTCGACTTCGAAGGCCAGGAGCTGCCGCTGTCGAGCGCGTTGCCGCCGATGGTCGGCGCGACCGATCCCGGCACGCCGGTCACCCTGAAGGTGTTGCGCGACGGCAAAGCCGTCTCGATCAAGGTCGTGGTCGGCACGCTGCAGGCCGACCAGCCCGGCGGCGGCGTCCCCGACGCGGAGCCGCCGCGGTCGACCCGCGGCATCCTCGGCATCGTCGTGCGCAAGCTGACGGCGGAGGAGCGGCAGCGCGCGCAGGTGGTCTCCGGCGGCGCCTACGTGCAGGAAGTGAACGACGGCGCGGGACGCGAGTCCGGCCTGCTGCCGGGCGACATCCTGCTGACGCTCGGCGGCGACGAGATCGACGGTCCGGAGCGCCTTGCGGAAGTCGTCGGCCGGCTGACGCCGGGCCGCTCGGTGCCGATGCTGGTGCAGCGCCGCGGCCAGCCGACGTTCCTGGCCCTGGGAATCCCGGCGGCCGAGAATGGGGAGCCGTAAGCCCGCGCTGCTGCTGCTGACCCGACCGGGCTGCGAGCTGTGCGAGGAGTTTCGCGCCGAGCTCGAGCAGGCGTTCCCCGGCCGTTTCGACGTGCGTGAAGCGTGCGTGGACGACGATGCCGACTGGCGCCGCCGTTACGGCCTGAAGATCCCGGTGCTGCTGGACGAGCAGGGCACGCTGCTCTGTGCGACCCGCTTCGATCCCTCCTCGCTCGGATGAGCAGGTCGGGTGGCTCCCTCCGGGCGTCTTTCGTCGGGACCGGTGTGCCCGGCTCGCTACATGGCTCGCTCGAAGGAGCGGTCGACGTGGCTTCCTCCGGGGATTGCTCGCCTCGTCGCCGCGCTAACTCAATGCCCCGGCGCAAGAAGACAATCCCTGCTCGGCCGGGGGCGCCTCGCCAAGTCTCGGCTCGCCGTGGCGCGGCGACCCTTCCCCCCGCTTTCGCGGGGGTCAGGGCTCCGCTCGGCTGCGCTTGATTCCCCGCCGGGAGCCACACCGACCCCGCTCCTGATCGAGTAGCAGCTCACGCGGCGGTCTCCGGCCGAGTGATCACGTCGGGACCGGTGTGCCCGGATCGCGAAAGTAAAGGCGCAGCGAGACGGAGCCCTGAGCGAAGCGAAGGGTGCCCGCGCGGCCGCGAGCGAAGACTTGGCGGAGCGAGCAGCGCGGGCATCGAGCGAGCCATGTAGCGAGACGAGCACACCGGTCCCGACGAAAGCCCGGAGGGGGCCACGCCGACCCGCTTCTTTCGAGGCAAGCGGCGCAAAGCAAAAAACCGGCTCGCGCCGGTTTTATGTTGGTGCCCACGGAGAGACTCGAACTCCCACGGTGTTACCCGTCAGTACCTGAAACTGATGCGTCTACCAATTCCGCCACGTGGGCCAGCAAAAGAGGGGCGAATTCTGGGCATGAGGGTATGCTTTGTCAATGAAGAACTGGAAAGAACACGACCCCGGCTACGCCGACGAAAAGGCCAAGCACGAGGCGCCCCTGCCGAGCCGCACCTACCTGCTGAAACTGCTGGGCGAACACGCCGGGCCGCTGACCGTGGCCGAGCTGGCCGCGCACGTCGGCGTGGTGGACGAGGGCGCGCAAACCGGACTCGACAAGCGCCTGCAGGCGATGGTCCGCGACGGCCAGCTGGTGCAGAACCGGCGCGGGGCTTACGGCCCGTTGCCCCGCATGAACGTGGTCAAGGGACGCGTGCAGGGCCATCGCGACGGCTTCGGCTTCCTGATCCGCGAGGATGCCACCGGCCCGGACATCTTCCTGAACCCGCGCCAGATGCGGCAGCTGATGCCCGGCGACGTCGCGCTGGTGCGCATCTCGGGCCAGGACAGCCGTGGCCGGCCGGAGGGCGTGCTGGTCGAGGTCCTGCAGCGCAACGCGCAGGCCATCGTCGGGCGCTATTCGATGCAACAGGGCCTGGGCTACGTCGTTCCGGACAATCCGCGGGTGACGCACGACGTGATGATCCCGCCGGGCCTTCACGGCGGCGCCCGCGACGGACAGATGGTCGTGGCCGAGATCACCACGCCACCCGGCGCGCGCACGCTGCCGGTCGGGCGCATCACCGAAGTTCTGGGCGAGCACCTGGCGCCTGGCATGGAGATCGAGGCCGCGATCCGCGCGCATGGCCTGCCGCACGAGTGGCCGGCGGACGTCGAGCGTGAAGCCGCGGCGCTGCCGAAGACGGTGTCGGCCAAGGACTGCGAGGGCCGGCACGATTTCCGGCCGCTGGCGCTGGTCACCATCGACGGCGAGGATGCGCGCGATTTCGACGATGCGGTGTTCGCCCAGCCCCAGAAAGCCGGCGGCTGGAAGCTGTGGGTGGCCATCGCCGACGTCGCCGCTTACGTCAAGCCGGTCAGCGCGCTGGACCGCGAGGGCCTGCTGCGCGGCAACTCCGTTTACTTTCCGGAGCGCGTCATCCCGATGCTGCCGGAGGCACTGTCCAACGGGCTGTGCTCGCTGAATCCGCAGGTCGACCGGCTGTGCATGGTCTGCGAGCTGCGCATCGCCGACGACGGCGAGATCCAGGGCAGCCACTTCTACGAGGGAGTGATGCACTCGCAGGCGCGGCTGACCTACAACGAGGTGTTCGCCGCGCTGGAGGACCCGCACGGGCCCGAAGGCACGCGGCGCAAGCAGCTGCTGCCGCACCTGCAGGACCTCGACGCCGTGTTCAAGGCGCTGTTCGAGGCGCGCACGCGCCGCGGCGCGATCGACCTCGACTCGGTCGAGACCAAGGTCGTGTTCGGCGCCGATCGCAAGATCGAGCGCATCGTGCCGGTCACGCGCAACCGGGCGCACCGCATCATCGAGGAGTGCATGATCGCGGCCAACATCGAGGCCGCGAAGTTCGTGATCAAGCACGAGCGGCCGGCGCCGCACCGCGTGCACGCCCAGCCGGACGTCATGAAAGTGCAGCTGCTGCGCGAATTCCTGGCCGAACGAGGGTTCGTGCTCGGCGGCGGCGACAAGCCGCGGCCGAAGGACTACGCCAAGCTGCTCGACCGCGCGCGCGGCCGGCCGGATTACAGCCTGATCCAGACAGTGGCGCTGCGTTCGCTGATGCAGGCGCGCTACAGCGCCGAGCCGACCGGGCATTTCGGCCTGGCGCTCGAGCACTACGCTCACTTCACCTCGCCGATCCGCCGCTATCCGGACCTGCTGCTGCACCGCGCGATCAAGCATGCTCTGCACCGGCGCAAGCTCGCCGACTTTGGCTACGGCGCGGGCGACATCGAGGCCCACAGCGCGCACTGCTCGACCACTGAGCGGCGCGCCGACGAGGCGACGCGCGACGTGCTGACCTGGCTGAAGTGCGAGTACATGCGCCACCGGCTTGGCGAGACCTACGTCGGTGTCGTCAGCGCCGTGGTGCCGTTCGGCCTGTTCGTGGAACTCGAGGGCCTGTACATCGAAGGCCTCGTGCACATCTCGAGCCTGAAGAACGACTACTACGTGCACGAAGGCTCGCAGCACCGCCTGCGGGGCGAGCGCTCCGGCAAGATCTACGGGCTCGGCCAGAAAATGCGCGTGAAGGTCGTGCGCGTGAACCTCGACGAACGCAAGATCGATCTCGAGCCGCTCGAGGAACTGCCGGCGCCGCGCGGCGGGCCGCGGCCGGAGCGCGGTCCCAAGGGGCGCGGCCACGATCGCGGCGCCAAGCGCGGCGGCCGTGGCGGCAAGCGCGGCCGATGAGAGCCGCGCGTGCGCTTTGCTTGCCGGCGCTGCTGCTGGCTGCGTGCTCGGCCAAGCTGACTTCGAGCCTGCCGACGACCGCCGTTCCGGTGTCCTACGTCGGCGCGCAATCCGGCGTGCTGGCGCCGGCAACGCTCGGCGCGGACATCGAAGCCATGCAACGCGAGCTCTGGCAGGTCGTGCAAGGCAAGGGCGCCGTGCCGGCGCAGCTCACGCGCGACGGCAACATTCTGAAACTGCGCTTGGGAGCCGATGAGAGCTTCGGACGCGACAGCGCGCAGCTGAAACCGGAGGTGCTGGAGTTCTACGCCGATCTGGCGCAAGTCCTGGTACGCCGGCCGGGAACGGTCGCGCACATCCTGGTGCACGCCGAGGTCGCATCGGCCGAGCTGGCCACCGACCTCACCGCGCGGCGCGCCGCGAGCCTGCAGTCGTACCTGGCCGCGCGCGGCGTCCCGGGCATGCGCTTGCGGGCCGAAGGCCGCGGCAGCTGGCAGCGGCTGACGCCGGATGCCGACGCCGCCAACCGCCGCATCGAGCTGGTGATCAAGCCGATCGTCGCCGGAGACGAGGCCGCGGCCTGGGCGCCGCCGACGTGAGCGGGACCGTCTACGTCGGCGGCTTCCACGCCGTGATCGCGGCGCTGGAGGACGGCGCCACCAAGCCGACGCAAGTGCTGCTGGCGCAGCATCGCCACGACGAGCGCAGCCGCCGGGTCGCCGAGCTGGCGCGCGAGGCTGGCATCCCGCTGCGCCTCGTACCCAAGTCGGAACTCGATCTCGCCGCGCCGGAGCTGCGGCACCAGGGCGTGCTGGCAGCGATGCCGGCGCAGGAGTTCTCCGGCGAGGACGCGCTGGACCTGCCGGCTACGCCGGACAAGCTGCTTCTGGTACTCGATGGCGTGCAGGATCCGCACAACCTCGGCGCCTGCCTGCGCACCGCCGAGGCGGCGGGCGTGCACGCGCTCATCGTGCCGAAGGATCGCGCGGCAGGGCTTTCGCCGGTGGCGCGCAAAGTGGCCGCCGGGTCGGCCGAGCGCGTGCCGGTCATCACCGTGACCAACCTCGCGCGCAGCCTCAAGCGCCTGGCGGAGCTGGGCTACTGGATCACCGGGCTGGCGGGCGAGGCCGACCAATCCTTGTTCGAGGCCGACTTGAGCGGACCGCGCGTGCTGGTGCTGGGGGCGGAGGGCGAGGGGCTGCGACGGCTCACCCGGGAGAATTGCCACCAACTCGTCCGCATCCCCATGGCGGGCAAGGCCGAGAGCCTGAACGTGTCGGTGGCGGCCGCGGTCTGCCTGTACGAGGCCGTGCGTCAGCGGATTGCATCAAAAGCCTGAATCCATTAGGATTCGCGCCCGAAATGGGGACAGACCACCATTTCGCTGGAGTCACTTTGATGTTTCGAGAAATGGTGGTCTGTCCCCATTTTCTAACTTGTCCCACCTGTGATGGGGGACTGCGCCGCCGA
This sequence comes from Nevskiaceae bacterium, assembly GCA_050740195.1. Taxonomy (GTDB): domain Bacteria; phylum Pseudomonadota; class Gammaproteobacteria; order Nevskiales; family Nevskiaceae; genus JACPFV01. Next base: position 5,501 of record JBOICR010000167.1, read on the forward strand.
GCGATCGGGGCGTAACCACAAGGAGCTGCAATGAGGCACTACGAAGTCGTGGTCATGGTTCATCCGGACCAGAGTGAGCAGGTTCCGGCCATGATCGAGCGTTACAAGGGCATGGTCGAAACCGACGGCGGCAAGGTTCACCGTCTGGAAGACTGGGGCCGCCGCCAGCTCGCCTACACCATCGCCGGCCTGCACAAGGCCCACTACGTGTTGATGAACGTCGAATGTTCCGAGAAGGCGCTCGCCGAGCTCGAGAACGCGTTCCGCTTCAATGACGCCGTGATCCGCCGGCTCGTGGTCCGCACCGCGGCCGCGGTCACCGGCCAGTCGCCGCTGTTCAAGGCGCCGGACGAAGAGAAGAAACCCGAGGCGCGCCGCGCCGATAGCGACAACGGAAACGGCAATGGCAACGGCGAGGGCGAAACTGCGCCCGAGTCCGCCGAAGCGGCAGGAGTCTGACCATGGCCGCCCAATATTTCCGCCGCAAGAAGTTCTGCAAGTTCACCGCCGAGGGCGTCACCGAGATCGACTACAAGGATCTCGCCACGCTGAAGCAGTACGTGTCCGAGACCGGCAAGATCGTGCCCTCGCGCGTGACCGGCACCAAGGCCCAGTACCAGCGCAAGCTGGCGCTCGCGATCAAACGCGCGCGCTACCTGTCCCTGCTGCCGTACACCGACAAGCACGGCTAAGGGGAGCGCCATGGACGTGATTCTGCTGGAGAAGGTCAAGAACCTCGGCGACCTCGGCGACACCGTGAAGGTCAAACCGGGCTACGGCCGCAACTTCCTGCTGCAGCAGGGCAAGGCGCTGCCGGCGACGCCGGGCAACCTCAAGGTGTTCGAGGCGCGCAAGGCCGACCTGCTGAAGAAGGCCACCGACTCGCTCAGCGCCGCCAAGATGCGCGCCGACCAGTTCAACGGCAAGACGCTGACGATCAAGGCGCTGACCGCCGAGGAAGGCAAGCTGTACGGCTCGATCGGCGCGTCCGACATCGTGCGCGCTGCCCAGGCCGCCGGCCTCGAACTGAAGAAGGCCGAAGTCGACCTGCCCACCGGACCGATCCGCCAGATCGGCAGCCACCCGGTCACCGTGCGCCTGCACACCGAGGTCGAGGCCAGCATCACGGTAACGATCGAGGAAGAGAAAGCGGCCTGAGCGCAAAGCGCGCGGCCACGAAAGGGCACGGGATCACCGTGCCCTTCTCGTTTCAGCCGGTGTGAACGAACCGCACGCGCTGCGTCAGGCCGCACAGCAGCTCGTAAGCCACGGTGCCCGCGCGCTCGGCGATGCTCTCCACCGGCAGCCCGGCGCCCCACAGCAGCACGGGGTCTCCGACCTGCGCGGCGGGCACCGCGCGCAGGTCCAGCATGATCATGTCCATCGACACGCGCCCGACCATGTCCGCGCGCAGCCCGCGCACCCGCGTCGGCGTGCCGCTCGGCAGCGAGCGGTGATAGCCGTCGGCATAGCCGACCGAGGCGACGCCGATGCGCATGCGCTCCGGGCAGCGGTAAATCGCGCCGTAGCCGAGCGCCGCGCCTTTTTCGTAGTCCCGCACCGCGATCAGGCGGCTCTCGAACTTCATGGCGGGCTCGAGGCCGAGGTCGGCGGCAGTCTTGCCGGGCAGCGGTGAGGCGCCGTACAGCATCAGCCCGGGCCGGACCCAGTCCACCCGCGCATCGGGCCAGGCCAGCAGGCCGGCCGAGTTGGCGATCGAGCGCGCTCCCGGCAGGCCGTTCAGGGCGCGCTCGAACGCCTGGACCTGTTCGCGCGTCGCCGGATTGCCCGGCTCGTCGGCGCAGGCCAGGTGCGTGATCCAGCCACAGAACTCCCAGTCCGGCCGCGCCTGGATGCGCTTCCACAGGCCCGGCACGTCGGCCAGCGGGAAGCCGAGCCGGTGCATGCCGGTGTCGAGTTTGACCCACAGCGACACGCGCGCGCCATGCGGCAGCGACTCGAGGATGTCGAGCTGCCAGTGGTCGTGCACCACCACCTGCAGCGCGTGGCGCAACGACAGCTTGGCTTCCTCCACCGACAGGATGCCCTCGAGCAGCACCAAGGGCGCCTTGACCCGCGCCTCGCGCAGCATCAGCGCTTCCTCGAGCGCCGCCACGGCGAAGGCGTCGGCGTAGTCCTCCAGCGCGCGCGCCACCGGCACGGCGCCGTGGCCGTAGCCATCGGCCTTGATCGCGGCCATGACCTTGGAGCGCGGCGCGTTCTGGCGCACGACGCCGAGGTTGTGCCGGATCGCCGCGAGGTCGATCGTGGCGGTAACGCGCGGGATCATCGGAAGGGTCTGCTAGTGCCCATGCGGTCGCCGCGACGGCGGCCGGAAGGGCGCGGGGTTAGGAACGGGGAGCGAAGCATAGATTCTATGTGAGCGACGAGTGACAACACCCCGAGACCCTTTTGGCCCTACTGGGAGACGAAGGACGGGTCCGCCAGATTATCGAATTTCGTGTACTGCCCCAGGAAGGCCACTTCGAAGTGCCCGGTCGGGCCCGAGCGCTGCTTGCCGATCAGGATCTCGGCCTTGCCCTTGGCCGGGCTGGCCTCGTTGTACATGTCGTCGCGGTAGATGAACAGCACCAGGTCGGCGTCCTGCTCGATGCCGCCCGATTCGCGCAGGTCCGCCAGCCGCGGCCGCTTGTTGTCGCGCTGCTCCAGCGCCCGGTTCAGCTGCGACAGCGCGATGATCGGGACGCCGAGCTCCTTGGCCAGCGCCTTCAGGTTGCGCGAAATCTCGGCGATCTCGTTGGTGCGGTTGTCGGCGGTGCCCGGCACCTGCATCAACTGGATGTAGTCCACCACGATCAGCTTGATGTCGTGCCGTGACGCCAGCCTTCGCGCCCGCGCGCGCAGGTCCAGCGGCGACAGCGAGCCGGTCTCGTCGATGTACATCGGTGCCTCGCGGATGAACGCATCGGCCGACACCAGGCGGCTGTAGTCGGCGTCCTCGAGCCGGCCGCTGCGCAGCTTGCCGAGCTCGACGCGGCCGAACAACGCGACCACGCGCTGGGTCAGCTGCTCAGCCGACATTTCCATGCTGAATACCGCGACCGGAACTTTCTTCTCGATCGCGACGTGCTCGGCGATGTTCATCGCGAGGCTGGTCTTGCCCATGCCGGGGCGCGCCGCGATGATCACGAGGTCGCCGGGGTGCAGGCCGTTGGTCCGGCGGTCGAGTTCGGTGAAGCCGGTGGCGAGGCCCGCCAGCGCGTTCGGGTTCTCGCGCAGCAGCTCGATCTTCTTCTCGACCTGCTCCAGGAGCTTGCCGATCGGCTCGTAGGTCTGGCGCGAGCGCGCGCCGCGCTCGCGCAGCGCGAAGACCTGCTGCTCGGCCTCGTCGACCAGCTCGGCGGGCGTGCGGCCTTCCGGCCGGTAGCCGAGGTCGCCGATGTCGCTGCCGGCGGCGATCAGGCCACGCAGCACCGCACGCTCGCGCACGATCTCGCCGTAGGCCAGCACGTTGGCAATGCTGTAGGTATCCACAGCCAGCGAAGCCAGGTAGCTGGGGCCGCCGGCTTCATCGACACGCCCCTGGTTGCGCAGGTGCTCGGTCAGCGTGACGAAATCGCAGGGCTTGTTGGCGCCGATCAGCTCGCCGATGGCGCGGTAAATCAGCTGGTGGTCGGCGCGGTAGAAGTCGGCGTCGGCCAGCTTGTCGGCCAGCTCGAAGTACAGTGCGTTGTTCAGCAGCAGTCCGCCCAGGACCGACTGCTCGGCTTCGATCGAGTGCGGCGGCTGCTTGGGCAGGCTCTGGATGCGCGCGGGCACGGCGCGCCGAGTGACGGTCTCGGTCATGGGCAGTTCAACGATCGGGGGCGCCACTCTAATCACAATGGCAACGCGCCGCTCGGCGTTTTGCGACCAACGTGTGTAGAGCTTGTGGACAACCCGCGTCCGTAGGCGCCACATCGAGCCGCGTTACGCGCATGTGGGTATCTCCCGCGCCTTCATGCACGCCAGTGTTACGCGGCGACAGGCTCACCAAGTGAGCCAGTCGGGAAAATAAAAACCGGGCCGAGCCCGGTTCTTTTCGAATCGGGTTCGCTTACTGCGGCACCAGCAGGAAATTCATCTTGGTGCCGGCCAGCTCGATGACGTCGTTGGCGGCGAGCTTCACCGCCTGCACGTCGATCTCCTTGCCGTTGACCACCGGGCGCTTGACGCCGCCACCCTGGCCGCCGACATGGACGATGTAGTAGCCGTCGGCGCGGCGCGTGATCGCGGCGACCTGGTCGCCGGGACGGCCGAGGGTGGTCAGCGCCTTGGTCAGCACCAGCTCCTTGCCGGCATTCGGCCCGCTGGCGACCTTGAGCTTGCCGACCATCGGCGTCGGCGGCGCCGCGGCCGGAGCGGGCGCGCCACCGGTGGCGGCCTTGTTGGCGTTGGCATCGAAGGCCGCGCCCATCTGGCCCGGCCGGATGATCATGGTCTTCTCGAAGTCATCCTCTTCGGCACCCGCATCGCCCGTGTACTTGAGCGCGTTGCGGCCGATCATGATGACGTCGTTGTTCGACAGCGGATGCTTGGCGACCTGCTTGCCGTTGACCTGGGTGCCGTTGGTGCTGTCGAGATCCTCCAGGAACGAGTCCTGCAGGATCGTGATGACGACGGCGTGGCGACCCGACACCGCCTTGTCGCCGGGGAATGGGATGTCGTTGTCAGGCGCGCGGCCGATCGTCACCCGCTCTTTATTGAGCGGCACTTCCTTGGTGACGCCGTTGGCATCGGTGACGACAAGTTTGGACACTAGAACCACTCCATCAGACGGTCATACCAGCGCCGGCCCGGGGCGAACGAGCCGTCCACCCTGGCTAAGGCTACGGAAACATTATCTTTTCCCCCGCGGTCGTTGGCTAGGGTGACCAGCGCCTTGGCCGCGTCGGGAAGATTATCAGCAAACTTACCGAGGGTTAAGCCAATGGTCTGATCATCGACCATGTCGCACAAACCGTCGGAGCAAATCAGGATCACATCGCCGACTTCGATCGGGTCTTCGATGATGTCGACCTTCACTTCCGGCTCCACGCCCAGCGCGCGGGTGACGATGTTCTTGCGCACGAGCTTCTTGGCGTCCTCGCGGGTGTAGTGCCCGCGCGCGATCAGCTCCTCGATCAGCGAGTGGTCGCGCGTGACCTGCTCGAACCGGCCCTGCCGCAGGCGGTACAGGCGCGAGTCGCCGACGTAGGCGATCGACATGCGGTCGTGATGGAACAGGCAGGTCACGACCGTGGTGCCCATGCCGGCGCATTGCGGCTGGGTCTGCGACACGTTGTGGATGGTCTTGTGGGCCAGCTCGACCGCGCTCTTCAGCAGCAGGGCTTCGCGGCTGTTGCCGGACGTCTCGTCGATTTCGCCGCCCTTCAGGCTCTTCCATTCCTTCTTGACGGTCTCGTGCACCGTGCTGATGGCCAGCCCCGAGGCGATCTCGCCGGCGTTGTAGCCGCCCATGCCGTCGGCAAGGATCAGCAGGCCCATGTCCTTGTCCTCACCGACCGCGTCTTCATTGTTCTTGCGCACGCGGCCCATGTCGGACAGCAGCACGGTCGAGAGTTTGCCCTTGGCGCTCATGGCGGCCTATTGCACCCGCAGCGATGCGCGCAGCTCGCCGGCGAGCTCGCTGCCGCGGGCGTAGCGCTTCTCGAGGTCTTTTTCGAGCGCGCGGTCGATCACCGCGTTCAGCGTGCCCGGCAGGTCGGGTCGCATGGCGGCCGCGGGCGGGTGCGGCTCGTTGGCGATCTTGAACATCAGCGTCGCCATCGATTCGGCCTGGAACGGCAGGTTGCCGGTCAGCAGCTGGTACAGCGTGACGCCGAGCGAGAACAGGTCGGAGCGCCCATCCACTTTCTGGCCCGACAGTTGCTCCGGCGACATGTAGCTCGGCGTGCCGAGCACCATGCCGGTCTTGGTCTTGGACGAGTCGGTGATGCGGGCGATGCCGAAGTCGGTCAGCTTGATGACCTTGCTGTCGACCAGCCACATCAGGTTGGCCGGCTTGATGTCGCGGTGCACGACGCCCTGCTGGTGGGCGTAGTCGAGCGCGTCGGCGGCGTCGGCGACGATCTTGACCACGTCCGTCACCGGCATCAGCGCCGCCGACTTGGTGTAGCGCACCAGGTCGTGGCCCTTGAGGAATTCCATCGCGATGTAGCACAGGTCGTGCTCTTCGCCGGCGTCGTAGATCGAAACGATGTTGGGGTGGTTCAGGCGGCCGGCGGTCTCGGCCTCGCGGAAAAAGCGCGCCTTGGCGTCGGCCAGTTCGTCGCCCTCGAACTCCTGCGACAGCGCCAGCGTCTTGATCGCGACCGTACGGTTGATCTTCGGGTCCTTGCCCATGTAGACCACGCCCATCGCGCCCTTGCCGAGTTCTTTCTCGACCTGGTAGCGGCCCAGCATGGGCTTCTCGGTGCTGCCTGCGTCCAGGATCATCGTGCCGCCCGGATGGCTGCCGCCGCCACCGAGGATGACCGTCTCCGACATCTTCTTGGCGCGCGCGGTCTTCTGCGCGATGTCGCGGAACTTCGGGTTGATGCCGGCAATGTGCTGGAACACCGACTCGGCCTTGTTGAACTGGCGCTTGCGCTCGAAATCGAGCGCGAGGTTGTACATGAGGTCGAGGACCTTGTCGTCCACCGGCTGCACGCGGCGGAACTTCTCCCACGCCATGTCGAGCTGGCCCTGGCCCTGGAAGGCGAGGCCCAGCATCTTGTTGCTCTCGGCGCCCTCGGCTTCGGACGTGACTTTCAGCATCTCGGTCAGGCGCAGGCGCTTGA
>JBOICR010000168.1:0-2818 GCA_050740195.1 Nevskiaceae bacterium
CCTGAAGCAGCCGCTGCTGCCGCTGTACGTCGTGGCCGGCGAGGAGCCGCTGCTGATCCAGGAGTCGCTCGACGCGCTGCGGGCGACCGCGCGCAAGCAGGGCTACAGCGAGCGCCAGGTGCTCGACGCCGATCGCAGCTTCGACTGGTCGGCGCTGACCCAGGCCGCGGCGAGCCTGTCGCTGTTCGCCACGCGCCGGCTGATCGAGGTGAACCTGCCGTCCGGCGCGCCGGGCGATGCGGGCGCGAAGGCGCTCAAGGCGCTGGCCGCGTCGCCGGTGCCGGACACCGTGGTCGTGCTGATCTGCGGTGCGCTCGAATACCGCACGCGCCAGAGCGGCTGGTACAGCGCGCTCGAGAGCAAGGGCGCGAGCCTGTATGTCTGGCCGGTCAAGCCCGAGGAATTGCCGCACTGGATCGGCGGGCGGCTCAAGGAGGCGGGCCTCAACGCCACCGCGGAAGCGATCGAGCTGCTGGTGCATCGCACCGAAGGCAACCTGCTCGCAGCGCAGCAGGACATCGAAAAGCTGAAGTTGCTGCACCCCGGCGAAACGCTGGACGAGGAGAACATCCGGCTGGCGGTGGCCGACTCGGCGCGCTTCGACGCGTTCGACCTGACGGACAAGGTGCTGCTGGGCGACGCCGCCGGCGCCGCGCGCAGCCTGGCGCGGCTGCGCGAGGAGGGTGCGGAGTTGCCGGCGCTGGTCGGTGCCTGGGCCTGGATGCTGCGCCAGTGGAGCCAGGCAGCGACACATTTCGCCCAGTCCCGTAACGCCACGGCCGCCTGCGAGGCCGCCCGCATCTTCGGCCCGCGCCAGGCCCCGTACCTGAAGGCCCTGCCGCGGGCGCGGCCGGAGCAGATCCATGGCTGGCTGGCCCAAGCCTCAAGCATTGATTTAAAAGGAAAATCTACCGCCGGCGAGCCGTCGGCGTGGGAAGAACTGTTAACATGCGTGCTCGCGGCCAGCAGGGCCGCTCCCCCCAGCAAACCAGCCGGACCAGCGCGCACCCGATGAGTCCCGATGTAGCCAAGGAAGCCGCCCCCAAGGCGGCGGCCCCGGCCAAGACCAAGAGTCTCAGCAGCCAGATGAAGGAGCGCGGGCAGCGCGCCAGGGCTGCCGCCCGCGTGGTGGCGCGCGCCGAGACCGGACAGAAGAACGCCGCGCTGTTCTCGTTCGCCGACGTGCTGCGGTCGGACCGCAATCGCGTGCTGGCGGCCAATGCCCTCGACCTGAAGGCCGGCGGCGCGAGCAAGCTCGATCCGGCGCTGATGGACCGGCTCGAGCTGAACCCCGAGCGCATCGAGGCGATGGCCGACCACGTCAGACAGGTCGCCAACCTGCCCGACCCGGTCGGCGAGTTCGTGGACCTCCGGCCGAGGCCGTCCGGCATCCAGGTCGGCCGCATGCGCGTGCCGCTCGGCGTGGTGGGCATCATCTACGAGTCGCGGCCGAACGTGACCTCCGACGCCGCGGCGCTGTGCCTGAAGTCGGGCAATGCCTGCATCCTGCGCGGCGGCAGCGAGGCGCTGAACTCGAACCTCGCCATCGCCGCGTGCATGGACCGGGCGCTGAAGGACGCCGGCCTGCCGGTCGACGCCGTCCAGGTGCTCGACACGACCGACCGCAAGGCGGTCGGCGAGCTGCTGACCATGCCGCAGTACGTCGACGTGGTGATCCCGCGCGGTGGCAAGAGCCTGATCGAGTTCGTCACCGAGCACGCCCGGGTGCCGGTGATCAAGCACCTGCACGGTATCTGCCACGTCTACATCGACGGCGCGGCCGATCTCGAGAAGGCGGTCGCGGTCGCCGTGAACGCCAAGACCCAGCGCTACGGCACCTGCAATACGATGGAGACGCTGCTGGTGGACCAGGAAGTCGCGGCCAAGGTGCTGCCCGAGCTCGGCCGCATCTACCAGGAGCACGGCGTCGAGCTGCGCGGCTGCGACAAGACCCGCAAGATCCTGTCCGGCACCAAGGCGGCGACCGTCGAGGACTGGGATACCGAATACCTCGCGCCGATCCTGTCGATCCGCGTGGTGAACGGCATGGAGGAGGCGATGAAGCACATCGCCGAGCACGGCTCGCAGCACACCGACGCGATCGTCACCGAGAACCTGTCGCGCGCGCGCCGCTTCCTGCGCGAGGTGGACTCGAGCTCGGTGATGGTCAACGCCTCGACCCGCTTCGCCGACGGCTACGAGTACGGCCTCGGCGCCGAGATCGGCATCAGTACCGATAAATTCCACGCGCGCGGCCCGGTCGGGCTCGAGGGCCTGACCTCGCTGAAGTGGATCGTCATCGGCGACGGCCACATCCGTTGAGCACCGTCATTCCCGCCCCCGACAGAAGCACTCGGGGGCAGGCTGCGGCGGGAATCCAGTTTTGAGACGGCTCATCGGCGTGTTCGGCGGCACCTTTGCCCCGATCCACAACGGCCACCTGCGCCTTGCCCTCATCGCCCGTCAGCGGCTGGGCCTGTCCGAAGTGCGGCTGGTCCCGGCGGCGAGCCCGCCGCTGCGCGACGCGCCGGCGATCCCGGCCAGCCGCCGCCTGCGCTGGGTCCGGCGTGCGATCGCGCGCCAGCCGGGACTGCGCGCCGACGCGCGCGAGCTTGCGCGCCGCGGGCCCTCTTACACCTTCGACACGCTGGCCTCGCTGCGCGCGCAGTTCCCGCGCGCCGCGCTGTGCCTGCTGCTGGGCCAGGACGCCGCCCGCTCGCTGCCGCGCTGGCACCGCTGGCGCGAGCTGCCCGGGCTGGCGCATCTGGTGATTTTCGACCGGCCCGGGCAGAAGCCCGCGCTGCCCGCCGCGCTGGCG
>JBOICR010000169.1:0-3423 GCA_050740195.1 Nevskiaceae bacterium
ATGCGCAGCACGTCCGGGCCGGCGATCAGGCACCAGACGCCGTGGCGCAGGCCGGCGTTGACGACATCCTTGGCCTTGCCCTTCCACGCTCCGGCCATCGGCGCGCCGAGCAGCAGGCCGGCACCGCGGGTCGCGTCGAACAAGCCGTACTTCTTCGCCAGTTTGGTGAGGCCGTCGCGCACCAGCTCGCCACGGCGCTTCACGCCGTCGAGCAGCGCCGGGTCGCTGGCCAGGTCGATGACGACTTCGCCGATCGCGCAGGCCAGCGGGTTGCCGCCATAGGTCGAGCCGTGCGAGCCGAACGGCAGGCTGTCGGCCAGCGCGGCCGTGGTCAGCATCGCGCCCAGCGGGAAGCCGCCGCCGATGCCCTTCGCCGTGGTCAGCACGTCGGGCGTCACGCCCATACCCTGATAGGCGTACAGCGTGCCGGTGCGACCGACGCCGGTCTGGATCTCGTCGAAAATCAGCAGCGCGCCGTGCTTGTCGCACAACGCCCGCGCTCCGCGCACGAACCCCGGATCCGCCGGCAGGATGCCGCCCTCGCCCTGCACCGGCTCGATGACCACGGCGCAAGTGCGCTCGGACATCGCCGACTCGAGCGCGCCGAGGTCGTTGAACGGCAAGTGGGTGATGCCGCCCGGCAGCGGCTCGAAGCCGCGGGTGTACTTTTCCTGCCCGCCGACACTGACCGTGAACAGCGTGCGGCCGTGGAAAGCGTTCAGGAACGAGATGATCTCGTTCTTGTGCGGGCCGACCTTCGTGTGCGCGTGGCGGCGCGCCAGCTTGAACGCGGCCTCGTTGGCCTCGGCACCCGAATTGCAGAAGAACACGCGCTCGGCGAACGTTTTTTCGCAGAGCTTGCGCGCGAGGCGCAGCGCCGGCTCGTTGGTCATGACGTTCGACAGGTGCCAGAGCGTGCGTGACTGCTCGCCCAGGGCCGCCACCAGCCGCGGATGGCAATGGCCGAGCGAGGTCACCGCGATTCCGGCCGCGAAGTCGACGTACTCGCGGTTCTGCTGGTCCCAGAAGCGGCTGCCGGCGCCGCGCACCGGGATCAGGTCCGCCGGCTGGTAGTTGGGGACCATGACCTCGTTGAAGGTCTGCCGCGTGACGTTGTCCATTCGCTTGCCTCGAGCCTGACGTGAGATGGTGGAGCAGAAGGGGATCGAACCCTCGACCTCCGCATTGCGAACGCGGCGCTCTCCCAGCTGAGCTACTGCCCCACGAAACTTGAGGGCGCGTATTCTATGGGCTATGACCCCGAAACTCCATACGTTCATCGGCGTGTCCGCGGCGGTTTTGCTCCTCGCCGCGAGCGCCTCCCAGGCCGTCGCCCCGACCACACGCCTCCCCGTCTATCGCGAAGGCGAAGTGCTGGTGAAGTACCGGCAGGGCGTCGCCGCCGCCCAGGTGCAGGGATTGCATTCCAGGTTCGGACTGGTCGCCAAGCGCAACCTCGATCGCGGACGCACCGACCTGCTGCAACTGCCGCGGGTCACCACCGTTGCCGCTGCGCTCGCGCTGCTGCGGGCCGACCCGGCGGTCGAGTTCGCCGAGCCCAATGCGCTGCGCTACCCGCGGATCAACTGCCCCGACAACGCCGGCCTGTTCTGCCCCGACGACACGCTGTTCGCCGAGCAGTGGGGCCTGCGCAGCACCGGCCAGCTGAACTACGCGGATCCCGGCCCGGCGCTGGCGAGCATCCCCGGCGCCGACATGAACATGCTGGCCTGGGACCCGGGCGCCGACGGCACGTTCGAGCGCGTCGGCAGCACGAGCGTGATCATCGCGATCGTCGACGACTCGTTCCAGACCGGGCATCCGGACCTTGCCAACAACATGGTCGCGGGATTCAACTTCGTCAACAACACCACCAACGTGCTGCCGACGAACTCGAGCCAGTTCCACGGCACGCTGGTCGCGGGCGCAGCCGGCGGGATCGGCAACAACGGCCAGGGGGTCGCCGGCACGGCATGGAACTCCAGGATCATGCCGCTGAAATTCGATTTCGATTCCGCGGACCACATCGCCGCGCTGGCGTTCGCACGCGACAACGGCGCCCAGATCGTCAACGCCAGCTTCGGCGGCCCGTTCTTCACGCAGGGCGAGCTCGACGCCATCCTCGACCTCGACGCCAACGGCATCCTCTACGTCGCCTCGGCGGGCAACGACGACTCGAACACCGACATCGCCGAACTGAACTTCCCGGCCAACCTGGACGCGCCGAACATCGTCGCGGTCGCCGCGACCAACCGCCAGGACAACATCGCCAGCTTCAGCCAGTACGGCGCGATCACCACCGACGTCGCCGCTCCGGGCCTGCAGATCGTCACGACCTCGGGTGCCGCCGGCTACTCGACACCCAGCAACTGCGCCACGAGCGGGAACTGCGGGGTCACCGGCACCTCGTTCTCGGCGCCTTACGTCGCCGGCATCGCCGCGCTGATCCTGTCCGAGCATCCAGCCGCGACGCCCGCCGAGATCAAGGCGCGCCTGATCGAGAGCGGCGAAGCGGGCGACGGTGACGGCGACCTGCGCATGCGCACGGCGGGCGGCCGCGTCAACGCCGCGCAGGCGATCGACATGGCGCCGCGCCCGTCGCTGGTCATCGACGCCACGGAATTCATCGACGGCATCAACGGCAATTCCACGCTGGACCCGGGCGAGTCGCTGCAGGTGCAGATCTCACTCGACAACCTGTGGCAGGGCGCGACGAACGTCGTCGGCACGCTGACCGCGGACAATGGCGTGACGATCACCAGCGGGCCAGTCAGCTTCGGCGACCTCGCCGGCGGCGCTTCGGCCTCCGCGACTTTCGACGCCACCGTCGCCGCCGCGATCACCGAGCACCGCTACGTGCACTTCACGCTGGCCATCACGGCCGACGGCGGCTACACGGCGACGCGCGGCTTCATCTCCGAGATCGGGCGCCTGGCAACGGACACGCTGGTGACCCAGATCTTCGCCGCACGCAGCGTCGATCTCTACGACGAGTACCACGCCTGGCACTACGACTTCGACGGCGTGCTGCCAACCGGCCACACCCAGCTCGTCATCGAGACCACCAGCTCGGCGCCCGGCGTCTCCAGCCCGGACATCGACCTGCTGGCCAAGAAAGGCCAGCCGCCGCGCTACAACATCACGGTCGGAATCGACCCCAGCCTGACCCCGGGCTTCTTCTGCACCAGCGCCATCGAGCTCGACTGCATGGATCCCGCCGTGGCGCTGTCAGCCGGGTTCAACGGCAGCGAGCAGGTCGTGTTCAACAATCCGACCGCGGGTACTTATCACGCCGTCATCGTCAACTTCGCACACCTCGACGACGACCTGACCTACACGCTGCACGCGTACACGCGCGCCGCGCCACCGAGCCTCGGCAACAGCAGCGGCGGCGGCCGGGTGCCGGTGCCGGTGCTGGCTGCG
>JBOICR010000170.1:0-2092 GCA_050740195.1 Nevskiaceae bacterium
CGCGCGAGCCCGCCGCCGTGATCGCGCTGGCGAAGAGCTTCTGCGCAGGCCTGGCCAGCGCCGGCATGGCGGCCACCGGCAAGCACTTCCCCGGGCACGGCGCGGTCGCCGCCGATTCGCACAACGAGCTGCCGGTCGACGCGCGGCCGCTGCGCGAGATCGAGCGCACCGACCTGAAACCGTTCACCGCGCTGATCAAGGCCGGCGTGCCGTCGCTGATGATGGCGCACGTGCGCTACCCGTTGATCGACGAGGCGCCGGCATCGCTGTCGCGCAAGTGGATCCAGGGATATTTGCGGCGCAAGCGCGGATTCCGCGGCGCGGTGTTTTGCGACGACCTGTCGATGGGCGGCGCCGCGGTGATCGGGTCGTACGCCGACCGCGCGCGCCTCGCGCTCGCCGCGGGCTGCGACATGCTGCCGGTGTGCAACAACCGCCCGGCGGTCGCAGATCTGCTGGACCAGCTCAAGGGCGTCAAGCCGGACCCCGGCTCGGGCGGGCGGCTGGCCGCGCTGTACCGGAGCGCGCCGTGAGCGACGCCGCCCGCGAAGCCGAGCGCGTGCTGGCCGAAGCCGACTGCCTGCACGACGCGCCGGCGGTGCAGGGCGCCTACGACCGGCTCGCCATCGCGATCGGCGCGCATTACGCGGGCCGCAACCCGCTGCTGCTGTGCGTGATGACCGGCGGCCTGGTGCCGACCGCCGAAGTCACGCGGCGCCTGGCGTTCCCGTTCGAGCTCGATTACCTGCACGCGACGCGCTACCGCGGGGCCACGCAAGGCGGCGGCCTGGTCTGGAAACGCCAACCCGACGCCAGGCGCATCGAGCATCGCGACGTTCTGGTGATCGACGATATCCTCGACGAGGGCCACACGCTGCTCGCCATCCGCGAGGCGCTGCTCGCGTTCGCGCCGGCGAGCCTGCAGGTGGCGGTGCTGACCGAGAAGATTCACCGACGCCGCGCGCCGAATGCGCGGGCCGAATACATCGGGCTACACGTGGAGGACCGTTACGTGTTCGGATGCGGCATGGATTACAAGGAGTACTGGCGGCAGCTGCCGGCGATCTACGCGGTGAAAGGCCAATGAGCGCCACCGTCGCGGTCATCGGCGGTACCGGCATGAACCAGTGGCCCGGGCTCTCGATCTCGCGCGCCCAGCCGGTCAGCACGCCGTACGGCGACCCGTCGGCGCCGCTGACGTACGGCCGCGTCGCCGGCCGCGAAGTGATTTTCCTGCCGCGCCACGGCGAAGGGCACAAGATCCCGCCGCACCTGATCAACTACCGCGCCAACCTGTGGGCGCTGAAGGACGCCGGCGTGCGTTCGGTGATCGCGATCGCCTCGGTCGGCGGCATCGCCCGGTCGATGAAGCCGGCGGCGGTGGCGGTGCCGGACGACGTGATCGATTACACCTGGGGCCGCGAGCACACGTTCTGCGACGGCGTCCGCGCGCCGCTCCGGCACGTCGAGTTCAACCAGCCGTACGCGCCGGTACTGCGCCGCGCGCTGCTGGCGGGCGCGAAGAAGGCCAGGGTGCGGCTGGCGGACGGTGGCGTGATGGGGGTGACGCAAGGGCCGCGGCTCGAATCGCCAGCCGAGATCCGGCGCATGAAGCGCGACGGCTGCGACATGGTGGGCATGACCGGCATGCCGGAGGCCGCGCTGGCGCGCGAAGCCGGGCTCGATTACGCGACGCTGGCGGTCAGCGTGAACTGGGCAGCGGGCCTGGGCAGTGGCGACATCCACGGCGAGATCGAGCGCAGCGTGGCCGAGGGTATGCGCAAGGTGCAGGCCGTGCTGGCCAGGGTGCTGCCGGCCCTCTGACCCCCTTTTTTGCGGCTCCTCCGGAACGGGCGTATAGTCGCCGCGCGAGGAGAGGGCGATTCGAAAGTCTGGAAATGGCTTCGAATCAACCAATTAGGGGGCATTGTTAACGTGCGTCGCATCATCGTGCTGAACGCCAAGGGCGGCTGTGGCAAGACCACGGTCGCAACCAACCTCGCGAGCGCCTATGCGATCCGCGGCTTCAAGACCGCGCTGATCGACTACGACCCGCAGGAATCCAGCATGCAGTGGCTGCGTTCGCGCAGCC
>JBOICR010000171.1:0-2204 GCA_050740195.1 Nevskiaceae bacterium
TCCCTTGAGGTATTGCGGATCGCGATCTCGACGCCGGCGTGGATCTTCTCCCAGATGCGCGGCACGCCCAGGAAGATCGTCGGCGACACTTCCACCAGGTCCTGCCGCACGGTGTCGAGCGACTCGCCGAAGTGCACGATCGCGCCGGAGGACAGCGGCGTGAACTGGCTGAAGATCTTCTCGGCGACGTGGCACAGCGGCAGGTACGACAGCAGCGTGTCGTCCTCGGTGCCGCCGAGCTCGTCGAAGTAGGCCTGGCTCAGCGCCAGCATCGAGGACGCCGACAGCAGCGCGCCCTTGGGCTGCGCCGTGGTGCCCGACGTATAGACAATGACCGCGGGCCGCTGCGGGTCCAGCGCCTGCAGCTGGCGCTGGATATCGGACGCCGCGCGCGCGCGGGCGCGCGCCAGCCCCGGCGCGATGAAGGCCTGCCAGCTCACCAGGCGCGGGTCCGGGTACTCGCGCGTACCCTCCGTCTCGATCACCACGATGCGCTCGACTGCGGGCAGCGGCCCGGACGAGCCGAGCACCTTGTCGACCTGCTCCTGGTCCTCGCAGAACACCACACGCGCGCGGCAGTGGTTCAGCACGTAGGCGACGTCGGCGGCCGGATTGGTCACGTAGACGCCGGCCGACACCACGCCCAGCGCCTGCGCGCCGATGTCCGCGAACAGCCATTCCGGGCGGTTGTCGCTGATGATCGCGGTGCTGTCGCCGGCCTTCAGCCCGAGCGCCGCCAGCGACTCGGCGACCGCCATCGACTGCTCGAGATACTGCGACCAGCTGAACGCGCGCCACAGCCCGCGGTGCTTCTCGCGCAGCGCGACGCGATCGGGCCAGTGGTGTGCGAACACCGCCAGGCGACCGGGCAGCGTGTGGCCGATGCGCCGGCACAGCTCGGAATGGAACGGATGGCCAGGCTTGATCATGGGCGGATCATGCCGCCTGCTTGCCGAGGTAAGCCTCGGCGACCTTGGGATCGCGGCGCACCTCGTCCGGCGTCCCTTCCGCGATCTTCTGGCCGAAGTCCAGCACCGCGACGCGGTCGGCCAGGTCCATCACCAGCGACAGCTCGTGCTCGATCAGCAGCTGCGTCACGCCGAGCTCGGCGCGGATGTCGAGGATGAAGGTCGCCAGTTCCTCGGTCTCCTCGCGGTTCAGGCCCGCGGCCGGCTCGTCCAGCAGCAGCAGGCGCGGCCGCATGCACAGCGCGCGGCCAAGCTCGATGCGCTTGCGCACGCCGTACGGCAGCAATCCGACGGGGACCTCGCGGTAGCGCTCCAACTCGAGGAACTCGATGACCTCCTCGACCGCGGCGCGCTGGCGCACTTCCTCCGAGCGCGCGCGCGGCGTCCACAGCAGGTCCTGCCAGGCGCGCGAGGCAAACCCGTGGTGCGCACCGAGCAGCAGGTTCTGCAGCGTGGTCAGGTTGTCGAACAGTGCGAGGTTCTGGAACATCCGCGCCACGCCGAGGGCGGCGATCGCATGCGGCGCCGAGCCGCGCAGGCTCCGGCCGCCGAGCCGAACGTCGCCGGCTTGCGGCCGGTACACGCCCGAGACGCAGTTGAACAGCGAGGTCTTGCCCGCGCCGTTGGGGCCGATCACCGCGAAAACACTCTTCTCCGGAATCGACAGCGACACATCATTGAGCGCCGTCAGGCCGGCGAACTTCAGCGTAACGCCCGTCAGCTCCATCAAAGAAACGGGGGACAGACCACCATTTCCGGGAAATGGTGGTCTGTCCCCCATTCCCGGGGTTACGACAGCCATCGTTTCCTCCGCGCGTAGCGTTTCACGTGGCGGTAGTTCTTGCGGCCCTCGCCGCCCATGCCGAGGTAGAACTCGCGCACGTCCGGGTCCTCGCGCAGCTCGGCGGCGGTGCCGTCGAGCACGACCCTGCCGTTCTCGAGGATGTAGCCGTGCGATGCGAGCGACAGCGCCATCTGCGCGTTCTGCTCGACCAGCAATACCGAGACGCCGCGCTGCTGGATGCCGCGGATCAGCCGCGCCACTTCCTCCGTCAACTTCGGCGACAGCCCGAGCGAGGGCTCGTCGAGCAGCAGCACCTTCGGCCGGACCAGCAGCGCTCGGCCGATCGCCAGCATCTGCTGCTCGCCACCCGACAGCAGGCCCGCGGTCTGGCGGCGGCGCTCGGCCAGGCGCGGGAACTGCGTGTAGATCGCATCCAGGTCCGAGCGCCAGTC
>JBOICR010000172.1:0-4003 GCA_050740195.1 Nevskiaceae bacterium
GACGCGCCGAGGCCGACTTCGGCGCCAGCGGTGGCGGGCAGCGCCAGGGCGAGCAACAAGAGCAGACCTCTCATGCCGGACTTCCTCGTCAAGTGACCCATTTTTCGGGCCCGCAGCTTACGCGGTCTTGGGCGGGCTGTGTGGCCGCCCGTGCCTCACCACAGCGGCCTGACCGAGTTCGACCAGGCGATCAGGGTGCCGACGATCAGGGCCCCGAGGGTGCACATCACCGAGCGAAACCAGTGATGGTTGATGAGTCGCTGCTGGCGGAGCAGCGACAACACGAAGGGACGGCGGTCCCTGGGCCGGCACAGGAGGTGCAGCTCCGGCCCGGCGCCGCGCCGCAGCCGCCGCGAACGCACTTCTTCTGCGGCCGCGGCGCGGGCCACTTCCCACTCGCGCTGGTCGATCGTGCCGTCCCGATTGGCGTCGAATCGGGCGACGAGCCGCGCCTGGTCCAGCTTCCAGTCGCTGATCAGGTCGGTGATTTCCTGGCGCTCGGATCGCTCGACGTGTTCCCGGTGGGTCCTGAACAGGCCAAGGGCGTAGATCGGGTCGCCCACGGCGATCACCGCCTCCTCGTACCGGAACGCGCCGATGGTCCAGACCTTGGTCTTCGCTCCGACGACGTGCGCGTCCTGGGGATCGACCAGGCACGTGCCGGTGGGATCGCGGATCAGGAAGAACTCGCCGCTGGATTCCTCCCGAACCAGCTTGCCGGTCCGGCGCACTTCGAACAGGTGCAGGATGAACAGGGCTGCGGCGATTGCGAGTCCCCACAGGCCGGTGTCGCCAACGTACCCGATCCCCGTTTCGAGCTCCTCGACACGCATGGAATACCAGACACAGGGGACGCGGCGCAGCGGGGAGTGGAGCGGCTCGGTGCCGATGGCGGACACGCGTCCCTCGAGTTCGACGAAGCCCTGCGCCGCCGTCTGGACCCTCGACGTGGGCGTATCTTCGAACAGCCGGAACCACCGCAGGTACTGGAACGCGTACCAGGCCAACAGCGCGAACAGCATCACGGCGCCGCACACGACGACGAAGTAGGTCGTGGGATGCAGCGCGATCAGGAACTCGCCAAGCCCGACCAGCGGCGTCATCGGCGGCTTGGACGCTCTTTCCGGGTTGCCGCTGCATCCAGCTCCAGCAACAGCCGGTGGCGATCCTCCTGTAACAATTTGTTCCAGCGCAGGCCGCGCTCGGCGCCGGCCAGCGCCCACAGCAGGTTCAGCGACGGGCGGTGCCCGGCGGCCTTGACGCGCAGGTAGGCCTCGACCGGCCCGATGCGGATCAGGTCGGCGCGGCGGTGGATGCCGACTTCGGCGAGCCAGCGGGACGACACCGGGCCGAGGTTCTTGAGCTGCGGTGGCCGGGTCCGCGCGGGCCGCAGGATCTTCATGCGATCAGGTGGCGCGCCAGCAGCGCGACCAGCACGATGTAGCCGCCCGCCGCAGCGACGACGATGCAGGCCGCCGAGGCCAGCCGCCAGCGCCGGATCAGCATCGCCTGCGGGATGCCCGACAGGATGTAGGGGCGGCCGTCGCGCGGCTTGGCCAGGATGTGCAGGTCCGGGCTCTCGACCGCGCGCTGCACGTGCTCGTCGCGCACTTTTTTGACCGCCATGCGCCGCGCGGCGTCCCATTCCTTCTGGTCGACGGCGCCGTCCTTGTTGACGTCGAACAGCGCCATCATCCTCTTGTCCGCGCGCCACTTTTCGAGCAGTTCCTTCAGGTCCAGCTTCTCGTCGAACGAGTCGGGGCCGCCGGCTTGCGTGCGGTAGGTGCCGAGCGCATAGAGCGGCTCGCCGAAGTGCAGGCGCTCCTCGAAATAGCGGTAGCGCGAGAAGCCGGCGCGCAGCAGGCCGCGGCCGAGCTCCGGGGGCACGTCGGGCGAGCGGCTCGAGCCGTACCAGGTCTGCGAATGGCGCGAGATCACGTTGGCGCCGTCGGGATCGACCACGCACTTGCCGGTGCCGTCGTCGAGCTCGAAGCAGTCGTCGCTGCGCCCGCGCTCGACCGTGACCCAGTTCGAGTTCTTGCCGCTCTTCTGTTTCTCATCGATGCGGAAGCTCCACCAGATGCAGCGGTTCTTGGTCAGCGGCGCGATGATCGGCGGGCCCTCCATCAATCGTGCGTCGCCCTCCAGTTCGACGTAGCCCTGCGCGGCGGAACGCAGGCGCGAGGTCGGCATGTTTTCCATCAGGCGCGCGCGGTGCAGGAACACGAAACAGGCGACGAACCCGGCGACCGCCGCCACCGCGGCGGCGGCGGTCCACCAGAAGAAATCGTCGGGTGGGGCGCTCGCGAAGAACTCGGTCACACGCCGTCAGGCGCGGCTGAACAGGGCCTTCATGTCGACGTCCTTCTTCTCTTCCTCGCTGAAGACGAGGAGGTCGCGCGGCGTGAAGTTCACCAGCCGGGCGACGATGACGTCGGGGAACTGCTCGATGCGGACGTTGTTGCGGTTGACCGCCTCGTTGTAGAACTCGCGCCGGTCGGAGATCGCGTTTTCGAGGCCGCTGATGCGGCCGAGCAGCGTCTGGATCGACTGGTTGGCTTTCAGTTCCGGATAGGCCTCGGCGGTCGCCAGGATGTTGCCGAGCCCCAGGCGCATCGCGCCTTCGGCCGCGCCGACGCCCTTGACGTCGCCACGCTCGCGCGCGGAGTGAGCCGCGGCGCGCGCCTGCATCACCGCCTCGAGCGTGCCGCGCTCGAACTGCATGTACTGCTTGCAGGTCTCGACCAGCTTGGGCAGTTCGTCGTGGCGCTGCTTGAGCAGCACGTCGATGTTGCTCCAGGCCTGCGACACCGCGTGCTTGAGGTTGACCAGCCCGTTGTAGATCACGATGCCGTAGACCAGCAGCGCGCCCAGCACACCGAGCCAGATGAGCCCTGTCATAGCCTTCCCCCGGAAAATCAGAGCTTTGCAGTGTAGCCCCGGGGCCCGGCAGTGAACAGGCCGGAGCCGGTTTCGTTACCATGCCGCCTCCGATGAGCCTGCCGATCTGGAAGCCGGACGCGCGCCGCGCAGCGGCCACCCATATGGCGGCGTTCACGCAGCGCGCGACGCGCGAGCCGGGCCCGGACCTGCCGCGCGGCGGCAGCCTGCGCACCGGCGACTACGACCTGCTGTGGCGCTGGTCGATCAGGCATCCGGCGCGCTTCTGGGAGATGGTGTGGGACTTCTGCGACGTGCGCGCCTCGCGCACGGCGGACCAGGTGCTGCGCGATGCTCCGCGGATGCCGGGAGCGCGCTGGTTCGAGGGTGCCGAGCTCAATTTCGCCGAAAACCTGCTCAAGCAGGGGCGCCTGCGGCCCTCGGCGGATGCGCCCGCGCTGATCGCGCTCGACGAGAGCGGGCGGCGGCGCGAACTGTCGCTGGCGCAGCTGCGTGAGCGCGTGCGCGCGGTCGCGGCGGCGCTGAAGGCCGACGGCGTCGGCCCCGGCGACCGCGTCGCCGGTTTCCTGCCGAACACGCTCGAAGCCTTGATCGCGATGCTCGCCACCGCCAGCCTCGGCGCGATCTGGTCCTCGTGCTCGCCCGATTTCGGGCTGCAGGGCGTGCTCGAGCGCTTCGGGCAAATCGCCCCGAAGGTGCTGTTCGCCTGCGACGGCTACCGCTACGCCGGCAAGCCGGTCGACACCCGCGAGCGCATCGCGCAGGTGTGCGCGGCATTGCCGGACCTCAAGCGCCTGGTGATCGTGGAATTCCTCGACGAGCGGCCGCAGCTCGCGGGGTTGCGCGGCGCGGTGCGCTTTGTGCAGTACGAGGCGCCGGGCGAGCTCGCGTTCGCGCAGCTGCCGTTCGACCATCCGCTGTACATCCTGTACTCGTCGGGCACGACCGGCGCGCCGAAGTGCATCGTGCACGGCGCCGGCGGCACGCTGATCCAGCACCTGAAGGAGCTGATGCTGCACACCGACGTGCAGCCCGGCGACCGGCTGTTCTTCTACACGACCTGCGGCTGGATGATGTGGAACTGGCTGGTGTCGGGCCTCGC
>JBOICR010000173.1:0-3373 GCA_050740195.1 Nevskiaceae bacterium
ATCCAGCCGGCGACCTCGCGCATGTCCTTTTCGTTGAAGCCGCGCGTGGTCGAGGCCGGCGAGCCCAGGCGCAGGCCGCTGGTCACGAAGGGCGACTTGGGATCGTTGGGCACGGAGTTCTTGTTGACCGTCAGGTGCGCGCGGCCGAGCGCCGCCTCGGCGTCCTTGCCGGTGACGTTCTTGGCGACCAGGTCCACCAGGAACAGGTGGTTATCGGTGCCGCCCGACACAACTTTGTAGCCGCGCTTGATGAAGACCTCGGCCATCGCGCGCGCGTTCAGCACGACCTGGTGCTGGTAGGACTTGAACTCGGGCGACAGCGCTTCCTTGAACGCAACCGCCTTGGCGGCGATGACGTGCATCAGCGGTCCGCCCTGCGTGCCCGGGAACACGGCCGAGTTGAACTTCTTGTTGAAGTCCTCGGGCTGTCCCTTGGTCAGGATGATGCCGCCGCGCGGGCCGCGCAGCGTCTTGTGCGTGGTGCTCGAGACCACGTGCGCGTGCGGCAGCGGGCTCGGGTATTCGCCGGCGGCGACCAGGCCCGCGATGTGCGCCATGTCGACCCAGAAGCGCGCGCCGACCTTGTCGGCGATCTGGCGCATGCGCGCCCAGTCCTTCACGCGCGAGTAGGCCGAGAACCCGCCGATCAGCATCTTCGGCTTCGCTTCGACCGCGATGCGTTCCATCTCGTCGTAGTCGATGTAACCGTTGGCGTCGAGGCCGTACGGGATGATCTTGTAGTACTTGCCGGAAAAGTTGGCCGGGTTGCCGTGAGTCAGGTGACCACCCTGCGCGAGGTTCATCCCCATCACCGTGTCGCCCGGCGATACCAGCGCCATGAACACCGCGGCGTTGGCCTGCGCACCCGAGTGCGGCTGCACGTTGGCGTAATCGCAGTCGAAGATCTGCTTCACGCGCTCGATGGCGAGCGTCTCGGCGACGTCGACGTGCTCGCAGCCGCCGTAGTAGCGCTTGCCCGGGTAGCCCTCGGCGTACTTGTTGGTGAGCACCGTGCCCTGCGCTTCCATGACCGCCGGGCTGGCGTAGTTCTCGGACGCGATCAGCTCGATGTGCGCTTCCTGGCGCGCGCGTTCGGCAAGGATCGCGTTCCAGAGCTCAGGATCGGCTTGGGCGACGGTCTTGGGCTGGGTCCACATGTGCTGGCGGCCTCGACGAACCACTAGGGCTGGGGGCGGCGCATTGTAGCGGACACCCCCCGCCGGTTCAGCGGCGGCGCCGAACCAGGGCCGCCACGCCCACCAGCAACCCGAACAGCCCCATGGAGCCGGCGGCGTGGTCGGAGGTCGAAGCGCCGAAGCCAGGGGCCGTCGTGATTGGGGCGTAGGTCAGCGGGGCGAAAGTGCCGCCAATCGTCCCGAAGCAAGGGGATGAGTCTACCGGCGGGGTGCCTGAGCTGGTGAGGTACAGCGTGCCCGCGGACGCACCGCCGCAGGACAGTGCCGGGTCGACCGGCTCTCCCGGCAATAGGGTCGCTTCGACAAAGATGTTGATCGAATCCGCATTCATTGCCGTCACGCTGATGTTCGGCGCGCCGCGCAGCTTGCCCCAGGTGACGTCGCCGACGGCCGTGACAGTGAAGTGGCTC
The DNA here is from genome assembly GCA_050740195.1 of Nevskiaceae bacterium. GTDB lineage: Bacteria > Pseudomonadota > Gammaproteobacteria > Nevskiales > Nevskiaceae > JACPFV01. The sequence continues at coordinate 1,607 of JBOICR010000173.1, forward strand.
TCCGTGTCGTCGGGCGGCATCGTGAACGTGAACGGGCTGCCGGCCTCTTCGTACAGGATGTCCCCGTCCTGCGAGACCACCTCGATGACCCCGTGGGTCGTCAGATCCCCAACCCGCACCGCGGTCGGCGAATCGATGGACACCGCGCGTGCCGACACCACCTCGAACGCCCCTTCCGCGGCAATCGCGCCGTACTCGCCCGTCGCGAGCGAACCGGACGGGCCGAACTGGATCGAGCCGCCGGGGCCGAGCACGATGGTGCCGCCAAAGACCATGGTGGGCGGCCCGTTCTCCAGCGGATGGAAGCCGCCACCCTCACCGAACGCGATTGCCCCGCCCTCGCCCAGCTCCAGCAAGGCGCCTTCCGGCCCGAACATCAGGGTCGCGCCGTCCGGCGCGCTGATCGACCCGCCCTGCGGAAAATCGATCGTGAGCGAGCACGGGCCGTCGCAGAGGTTTGCGGCCATGGACGTCGGCGCGACCAGCAACAGCGCGGTCGCGAGGGTCGCAGCGAATGTGCCCTGAATCATGGATTCCCCGGAACGGATGGCGCGAGTGTATCGACTGTCAGCGTTTCCAGCACCCGCCACCCGCGCCGCGCGCAGCGCGCGAGGACTTCGTCAGGCGCGAGCGATGCGATGAAGCTGGGCGACTCGTACTCCTTCGCATACCGGCCGGCGCCGACCGCCCCGACCTTGGGGCCCAGCAGCGACCAGCCCAGGGCGAAGATCCGGTAGCCCGCACCCTCCAGCAGGCGCGCGGTTTCGCCCCCAGAGGTCGCGTGCTCTTCGAACACGACGTGCCTGATCTGCCGCCGCGCAAGCGATCGCGCGGCACCCTTGAGTACCTGCGGCTCGAAGCCTTCGACGTCGAGCTTGAGCACCACGGGGCGCGTGTCGGTAAGCACCTCGTCGAGGGTCGACATCCTGACGTTCATGACATGACCGTCGCCGGCGGGCGAGGCCCGGATCCGGCAAAGCCCGTCGTTCGACTCGAAGGCCGCCGGCACCTGAAGTTCGGCGGTGCCGGTCCGGTCACCGAGCGCCGCGTGGGTGGTGTGGAAGGTGCCGCCAAACATCGCACGTGCGGCCGCGACGTTTCTCTCGAGCACGCCAAACAGCTCCGGGTGGGGCTCGAACGCCAGCACCCTGCCCGTCGGGCCGGTCACCATCCCTGCCAGGACGGTCATGTAGCCGACGTTTGCTCCGGCGTCGACCACGGTATCCCCTGGCGTGATCAGTCGCGCCAGCGCTTCGGACACGGCGAGATCGTAGAGCCCGGTCGTCGAGATGCTGCGTCCAATCGTCTTGGCCGGGTCCGCCAGAATTTCGGCGCCCCAACTCGTTCGCATCGGCGCGTAGCCGGGGGACGCAGGACGCATCTGCGAAACCAGCCGGCGAATCAGCTGCGTGGGGCGAAAGACGAACCAAGGCTTCAGGAGGCGCTGAAGCAACGTTGCCTCCGATGGCTATCGCGCGATCGCGAGCATGCGATCCAGCGCGAGCCGCGCCGGGCTCGCCACGCTCTCGGGGACGCGGATCTGGTTCACGACCGTCCCGGTCACCAGGTTGTCCAGCGACCAGGCCAGGTGTTGCGCGTCGATGCGGAACATGGTCGAGCACATGCACACCATCGGCGACATGAACTGCACCGTGACGCTTTTCGCCTTCATCTCTTCGGCGAGGCGGTTGACCAGGTTCAGCTCGGTGCCGACCAGACAGTGCTGACCGTGCTGGGCCTTCTCGCGCACCGTGTTCTGGATTATCT
>JBOICR010000174.1:0-2359 GCA_050740195.1 Nevskiaceae bacterium
CTGCGCGCCTTTGAAAACTCGGGAACGCTCTCTCGTCAGCGGCGCTTCACTCCGCTGCTCGACGGGTTCCTAGGCCCCCCCTAGGGGCAATGCCATTCGGAAATTGGGTGTTCACGTTGTCAAACAACCTTGAGCAGCACCGGCCCTTCGACGGAATCTGTTTCTATCAGTCGGGGCCACTTTCTGACAGGCTGGCGCACCTTCCGTGGATTGGTGCGCGAACGCCGTTTCGCGCTGATGCAGCGGCGCAGGAGCGCCTCGCCACGCTGCACGATTTGATGTTTCTGCCGCTCCGTCAGCAGATCCTCGCACCGCCCCAAGAAGAACCACGTGGACCGCACGATGGCCAGCATGAGGCCGAACTTGACGCGCAACACGGGCACTTGCCCGTTGGCGGCGCGCGCGCGTTCCCGGGCCAGCAACGCGGTCGCCAGGATGATGGCGGCGATCTCCTGCGCGCCGGTCTCGACGGTGTGGCTTTGCAACACGTCGGTCTGGCGCAGCATCCGTTTGGCTTCGCGGAAATACAGCTCGTGCTCCCAGCGCGTTGCGTAGAGCTTGACGAGGTCCAGCGCCGGCGCGTGCCGCGGGTCCAGCAGGCTCGTACACAAGCGCAGCTCGTGTGGGCGAAACCCTTGCCGGCCCACGTGGGCGCGAATCTCCCGGATCTCCAGGTGGCTGACGACGCGCCAGGCCCGCCCCTTCTCGCGGACGTTCAGGCGAACCAGACGGCTCCCGTCGGGCAGCGTTCGGATCAGCCGCGCCTTGATGTGGCGCGGCATGCGGAAGACGAAATGACTGCCGACTCGGCGACACGCCGCCCACGCGTCGACGATCAAGGCCGGCACGCCATAGAGTCGATCGGCCAGCAACACGGCGCCCTTGGCCAGCTGTGCGAACAAGCGGCGCGCCAGGGCTACTTCGGACTCGCCGTGGCGCGCAATGGCGGCGGCCAGCGGATTGTGCACCCCCAGTTCCAACAGAACCGCCACGCCGATTTTGGCGAAGGCGGCGCGCCCGCGCCGCGAGGCCGCTTTCGTCGTCGTCGCGCTGACCTGGGGCGTATTCGTCACACTGTATTGCGTCCCGTCGAGCGCGATGACTCGCCAGCCGCGCCAAAATGCCTCGGGCTGCTGCCGGCGGGTCGCCATCGGGCGCAGGGCCCGGCGCATCAGGTCGGCAAAGATCTCCCACGGCAAGCGGATTCGCCGATCCGACCAGGAACTGTTGGCGAGCGGTTCCTCGAACAACTCGAAAAAGTGCTCGGCCAACGTGCCGGCGCCTTGCGTCACATGGAACGTCAGCGCCTGCATCAGTTGCTCGATCGAGACGCGCGGTTTGCGCCCGCGGCGGCGGGGCAGCGCGGGCATCCAGTTGGGCACCAGGGTCGCCCACGCGTTCAGAAAACCACCAGGGGCCTCCGATGTCGGGGCTTGGGGCGGGCCGCCGCGCGCCGTTCGCTTTCGAGTCCGGGAATGTGTTCGCATCCCCAGCGTAAGTACCGGTTTCGCGTGCGCAGTACAAGTGGAATCTCACGTCACCGAATTTCCGAAAGGCATTAAGCGTTAGCCCCGTGTCGTGATCGGACCTGCGAAGCCAAGGTGCAATGCATATCATAATCGCTATTGTTATCTGCGTTATAATGTCTAATGGAGGGACGGTCCGAATGGCGGCTATTGCAGTCTCAAAACAAGACGATGTGCAGATTGTCGAATTGATGCGAGAGCTGGGGGTGAAATCAAAGGCCGGCGTCGTCCGCGCGGCGTTGCGGACGCTGAGGGAGCAGCTGACGCGGGAGCGGCTGCGGTCTGAGATTCAGGAATCGGTTCGGAACTGCGCGCAGGCCGATCACGCGGAGAACCGTTCTCTGGCCGCGGGCGCCGTTTCCCGGCGCGGGTAGGCCGACATGGAAATCCGGCGAGGGCACGTATACCTGGTCGATTTCAATCCCCGCATCAGAACCAAACCGGGGAAAGTGCGGCCGGCCATCGTCCTCCAGTCCGATTTGGTCTCGGAAGCAGGCTACCCCTCCACGGTAGTCGTCCCGACAACGACCCGGTTGGTCGAAAAGGCGGGATTGTTACGGCTCAGACTCAAACGGAGGACGGCCGGGATCGATCACGACAGCGACGTGCTCCTCGGGCAGATCGTCGCCACCGCCAAGGAATCCTTCCGGCGCGAGCTCGGCGTGCTGGACACCGACCTCATGCGAGAGCTGGAACGCCGTATCAGGATCGTCGTCGAATTGTGATCCGTTCGCGTGGACCCGCGTCGCCTGACCAATCGGCAAGGCCTGACTGAAAGCGAAGTCGTAGGGTGTCATTTTGTCAGTATAATCTGATTGTATATGACACACTAC
>JBOICR010000175.1:0-6658 GCA_050740195.1 Nevskiaceae bacterium
CCTCCGACGCGGACGCGAAGCACGCGGTGATGGCCTCGGTCCAGCATTTCGGCGCGCTGCACGGGCTGGTCAACTGCGCCGGCATCGCCACGCCCGGCAAGGTGCTCGGCAAGGACGGCCCGATCGCGCTGGAGGCGTTCGAGCGCGTGGTGCGGATCAACCTGATCGGCAGCTTCAACCTGTTGCGGCTCGCAGCCGAGGCGATGTCGAAACACGACGCCAACGCCGAGGGCGAGCGGGGCGTGATCATCAACACCGCCTCCATCGCCGCGTACGACGGGCAGATCGGGCAGCCGGCCTATGCCGCGTCGAAGGCCGGCGTGGTCGGCATGACGCTTCCGGCGGCGCGCGAGTTGGCGCGCTTCGGCATCCGCGTCGTCACCATCGCGCCGGGGCTGTTCGAGACGCCGATGGCGGCGGGCCTGACGCCCGAGGTGATCGAAGCGCTGGGCAAGAGCGTGCCGTTCCCGTCGAGGTTCGGCCGCCCGGCCGAGTACGCGCAACTGGTCCAGTCGATCATCGAGAACCCCATGCTCAACGGCGAGACCATTCGCCTCGACGGGGCGCTGCGCATGGCACCAAAGTAGGCGCCGCCGGGCGGCCTGAGCCCGATTCGAGGGTTTTTATTTGCCGTCGCGCTTCGCGCTGGTGCGCAGGCGCAGTGCGTTGAGCCGGATGAAGCCCTCGGCGTCCTTCTGGTTGTAGGCGCCGCGGTCGTCCTCGAACGTCGCGATGCGCGCGTCGAACAGCGAGTCCCGGCTCTTGCGGCCGACGACCGTGACGCTGCCCTTGTACAGCTTCACGCGCACCGCGCCGTTCACGCGGGCCTGCGATGCGTCGATCATCTCCTGCAGCAGCTTGCGCTCCGGGCTCCACCAGTAGCCGGTGTAGATCAGCTTGGCGTAGCGCGGCATCAGCTCGTCCTTGAGGTGCGCGACTTCGCGGTCGAGGGTCAGCGATTCGATCGCGCGGTGCGCTTTCAGCATGATCGTGCCGCCCGGCGTTTCGTAGCAGCCACGTGACTTCATGCCGACATAACGATTTTCTACCAGGTCGAGCCGGCCGATGCCGTGCTTCGCGCCGAAGGTGTTGAGCGCATCCAGCACGCCGAACGGCGTGAGCTTCTTGCCGTTGACCGACACGGGATCGCCCTTGCGGTAGCCGATGTCGACGTACTCCGCCTTGCGCGGCGCCTTCTCCGGCGCCGAGGTCCAGCGCCACATCGCCTCCTCGGGCTCCCGGTTCGGGTCCTCGAGGCCGCCGCCCTCGTACGAGATGTGCAGCGCGTTGGCGTCCATCGAATACGGCGAGCCGCCGCCTTTCTTCTGGTCGACCGGGATGCCGTGCTCGGCGGCGAACTTCAGCATCTGCGCGCGCGAGGTGAGGTTCCATTCGCGCCACGGCGCGATGATGCGGATGTCCGGCTTGAGCGCGTACGCGCCGAGTTCGAAGCGGACCTGGTCGTTGCCCTTGCCGGTGGCGCCGTGGGCGATGGCGTCGCAGCCGGTCTTCACCGCGATCTCGACCTGGCGCTTCGCAATCAGGGGCCGCGCGATCGACGTGCCGAGCAGGTACTCGCCTTCGTAGAGGGCGTTGGCGCGGAACATCGGGAACACGAACTCGCGGGCGAATTCCTCGCGCAGGTCATCGACGAAGATTTCCTTCACGCCGAGCATGCGCGCCTTCTTGCGCACGAACGACAGGTCCTCGTCCTGGCCGATGTCGGCGGTGAACGTGACCACTTCGCAGCCGTAGGTGTCCTGCAGCCACTTCAGGATCACCGACGTGTCCAGCCCACCGGAGTAGGCGAGCGCGACCTTGCGGACCCCCTTCTGTCCCATCGATTTCATCTTCGGCAAAGACCCAAGCGCATGAAAGGGCGCGGATTATAGCGGTATAGTCCCCTTCCCAATGACCGACACGCCCTCCCCGATCGCCCGGCGTTTCCGCGGCTTCCTGCCGGCCGTGGTGGACGTCGAGTGCGGCGGCTTCAACCCGGCCACCGACGCGCTGCTCGAGATCGCGATCGTGCTGATCGACCTGGACGCCGACGGCAACCTGAAGCGCGGCGCCACCCACGCCGCCCATGTCGAGCCGTTCCCGGGCGCGAACATCGAACAGGCCGCGCTCGACATCACCGGCATCAAGGTCGACCACCCGCTGCGCCTGGCGCTGCCCGAACGCGAGGCGCTCGACAAGGTGCTCAAGCCGGTGCGCACGGCGGTGTCCGAGAGCGGCTGCACCCGCGCTCTGCTGGTGGGCCACAACGCCCACTTCGACCTCGCCTTCGTCAACGCGGCCTGCGCGCGCGCGAACTACAAGCGCAACCCGTTCCACCCGTTCAGCGTGCTCGACACGGCGACGCTGGCGGGCGCCGTGCTGGGCCAGACGGTGCTGAAGCGCGCGCTCGACGTCGCCGGCCTCGGCTACGACGGCGACGAGGCGCACTCGGCGATCTACGACGCCGAGCGCACGGCGGACCTGTTCTGCCTGCTGGTCAACCGCCTGCGCCCGGTCTACGCGACGTTCGCCGCGCTCGTTCCCGAGCCAGCCGGCGGAGTCGACGCATGAAGGCCGTCAGGCGGATTTTCGGCGCCCTGCTGAGCCTGACCGGCCTGATCATGGTGCCGCTGCTGATCACGCTGTACGTGCGTTATGGCGGTGGCGGCGATTTCCCCGACCGCACCGGCCCGCCGCAGCTGCGCGCCGCCGTGCTGCAGACCGTCGCCAGCCTGCCGAGCCCGGCCGGCAACATCGCGGTGTCGGCCGGCGGGCGCGTGTTCGTCTCGCTGCATCCCGAGGCCCGGCCGCAGTACAAGGTGGTCGAACTGGTCGACGGCAAGATGCAGCCCTGGCCGAACGAATCGTTCCAGGGCCGCGGTGACCCGCGCGCGTTCCGCGAAGTATTGTCGCTGCGCATCGACCGCCAGAACCGCCTGTGGACACTCGACACCGGGGGCCACGGCATCCACCCGGGCCGGCTGCTGGCGTTCAGCCTGAAAACGGGCGAAGTCGTGCACGAGTACGAATTCCCGCGGGCGATCGCCGGGTTCGGCTCGCACCTCAATGACTTCCAGGTCGCGCCGGACGGCAAGTTCATCTACATCGCCGAGGCCAGCTTCTTCGCGAAGACGCCGGCGCTGGTCGTCTACGACGTGGCGAACCAGAGCGCGCGGCGCCTGCTCGAGCGCCACCCGTCGGTCACCGCCGAGCTCTACACGCCGGTTGTGCAGAAACGGCGCATGGTGGCGTACGGCCTGGTCAGCATCCGGCCGGGCGTGGATTCGATCGCGCTCGACGACGCCGGCCAGTGGCTGTACTTCGCGCCGGTGACCAACCTGAGCCTGTACCGCGTGCGAACAGCCGACCTGCGCAACGAGCAGCTGTCCGCCGGCGACCTCGCCGGCAAGGTCGAGACCTGGGCCGACAAGACCATGTCCGACGGCATCACCATCGACAGCAGCGGCACGCTGTACCTGACCGATCCCGAGCATTCGGCGATCGTGCTCCTGCGCCAGGACAAGACGCTGCTGACCCTGCTCAAGGACGACAACCTGCGCTGGCCCGACGGCTTCTCGTGGGGTCCGGACGGCTGGCTGTACGTGACCTGCAGCTCGCTGCACCAGATCATCGGGCGCCCGCCCTGGACCTTCGACGACCACGCGCCCTACCAGGTCTATCGCTTCAAGCCCGGCGGCAAGGGCATCCCCGGTCACTGACTGCTCAAGCCCGCTCGAACGCTCGGGCTTGGCGGCTTGGCTCCGCGAATGGCTCGTCGGACCGCGGCTTGCACTCGCTCGCCATGGCTCGCTCGCCGCTGCGCCGCGCCCCTTCGGGGCTCCGGTCCGCCTGCGCTTCATTTCGCTTCGCAAGCCGCCAAGCCCCTCGCCCGATCGCGCTGTGCGATCGAGCGAGCCATGTAGCGAGTCAGGCCCACGACCCCCCGAGCGGGCACACCGGGCCCGACCTCGGGATAAAATGCCCCCGTGAGCACTCCATCCAAGCTGGTCCCCGGCGTGAAATTGCGCGCTGCCGAGAAGATGGCGCGCATCCCGATCCGGATCGAGCCGACGGCGCAGCCGCTGCGCAAGCCTGAGTGGATTCGCGCGAAGATCGGCGCCTCGGCGGAGGTCGCCCGCATCAAGCAGGCGCTGCGCGAGAACAAGCTGCACACGGTCTGCGAGGAAGCCAGCTGCCCGAACCTTGCCGAGTGCTTCGGCAAGGGCACCGCGACGTTCATGATCATGGGCGACATCTGCACGCGCCGCTGCCCGTTCTGCGACGTCGCCCACGGCCGGCCCAATCCGCTCGACACCGAGGAGCCGCGCCACCTGGCACAGACCATCCGCGACATGAAGCTCAAGTACGTCGTGGTCACCTCGGTCGACCGCGACGACCTGCTCGATGGCGGCGCCGCGCATTTTGCCGAGTGCATCCGCGAGACGCGCGCGGCGAGCCCCGGCATCCGCATCGAAGTGCTGGTGCCCGACTTCCGCGGCCGCATGGACCCGGCACTCGCGATCTTCAAGGACACGCCACCGGACGTGTTCAACCACAACCTCGAGACGGTGCCGCGCCTGTACAAGCAGGCCCGTCCCGGCTCGGACTACGACTGGTCGCTCGACCTGCTGGAGCGCTTCAAGGCGTTGCACCCGTCGGTGCCGACCAAGTCAGGCCTGATGCTCGGCTTGGGCGAGGAGATCGCCGAGATCGAGCAGGTCATGCGCGACCTGCGCGCTCACCACGTCGAGATGCTGACACTCGGCCAGTACCTGCAGCCCAGCCGCCACCACCTGCCGGTGGCGCGCTACGCGCACCCTGACGAGTTCGAGCGCCTGCGCGTGCTCGGCGAGCAGATGGGGTTCGCGCACGTCGCCAGCGGCCCGATGGTGCGCTCGTCGTACCACGCCGACCAGCAGGCCCACGGCGTCCTGGCCGAGTAAGGAGTTCCGCATGAAGGTTCGCTACGCGATGTTCCTGGTCGCGCTCGGCTGTGCGCCCGCCGCCCAGGCCGGCGTCGAGGAATGCGTCGCCATCGAAAGCGACGCCGAGCGCCTGACCTGTTACGACCGCGTGGCGGGACGCGCCGAGCCCGGTCCGGCCACCGCCGACTTCGGCCTGCCGAGGAAGCCGCTCGAGGAGCCCAAGCTCATCAAGGCGCGCCTGGTCGGGCCGTTCAAGGGCTGGGAAACCGGCACGCAATTCACGCTCGACAACGGCCAGGTGTGGCGCGCCCAATCCGACCGCGCCTACTACCCGGGAGTCCCCGACAATCCGGACGTGACGATCGAGAAGAGCTGGACCGGGGCGTACTGGATGCGCGTCGCGGGCGTCGCGCGCAACATCAAGGTCAAGCGGATCTCGTAGCCGGCCGCTCAGGCCCTCAGCCGCAGGCGCTGCTCCAGCAGGTCCAGGCGCTGCGGCGTCCCGACGTCGGACCAGCGGCCCTCGAACTGTTCACCCGACAACAGGCCGGCGCCGGCCGCGCGCCGCCACAGCGGCAGCAACGGAAAATGTCCGGTGCTGCAGCCCTCGAAAAACTCCGGCCGGTGCACCGACAGCCCGCTGAACGTCAGGCGCGGCGCTTCGCCGTTGCCGACGCGGCCGTTGGCCAGCACGAAGTCGCCCTTCGGGTTGTGCGCCGGATTGGGCACCAGCACGAGATGGGCGCGGTCGGCGCGGGGCAGGGTGCGCGCGCGATCGACCAGCTGGCGCCACGGATAGTCGGCGTAGACGTCGCCGTTGACGACGATGAACGGCCCGGCACCGAGCAGCGGCAGCGCGTGGAAGATGCCGCCGCCGCTCTCCAGCGCCGGCCAGCCTTCCTCGGAATACGCGATCGTCACGCCCCAGCGCGAGCCGTCGCCGAGACCGTCGCGGATCTGGTTGCCGTGCCAGCCGAGGTTGATCACGAACTCGTGGACACCGACCGCCGACAGGCGCTCGAGGTGGTACTCGATCAGCGGCTTGCCCGCCACCGGCAGCATCGGCTTGGGCCGGCCGTCGGTGAGCGGCCGCATGCGCTCGCCCTTGCCCGCTGCGAGGATCATGGCCTTCACGCCGGCACCTTCGGCAGGACGTGCTTCTGGAACAGCGCGGTCAGCGCCGCGAGTTCGGGGTACTTCGGCGCGACGTCCATCACGTAGCGGAGGAAGCGCGGCGTGTCGGCCACGTAGTGCGCCTTGCCGTCGCGATAGGTCAGCCGGGCGAAGATGCCGAGCACCTTCAGGTGGCGCTGCAGCCCCATCCACTCGGCCTGGCGCCAGAACTCGACGAACGCGGCGGGCACCGGCAGCTGCGCCGCCCGCGCCTTGTCCCAGTAGCCGCGCAGCCAGCCTTCGACGCGCGCCGCCGGCCAGCTCAGGAACGCATCCTTGAACAAGCACACTGCGTCGTAGCTGATCGGCCCGATCACGGCGTCCTGGAAATCGAGCACGCCGGGGTTCGGGCGGCTGACCATCAGGTTGCGTGGCATGTAATCGCGGTGCACGAAGGTGCGCGGCTGGGCGAGGGCCGATTTGACCAGCAGCCCGAGCACGCGTTCGAGCTCGCCCGCCTCCTCGCCGTGCAGCGTGACGCCGAGGTGCCGCGGCAGGTACCAGTCGCCGAACAGCCGCACTTCGCGCCACAGCAGCGTCGCGTCGTACGCCGGCAGGAA
>JBOICR010000176.1:0-2069 GCA_050740195.1 Nevskiaceae bacterium
CGACAACCACAAGCTGTTCCAGTGCCTGCGCGACGAACTGATCGCGCGCGCCACGTTTACGGACGGCACGCTGGTCAACTTCAGCAATCGAGTGACGTGGAGCAGCTCCGACCCGGCTATCGTCGAAGTCAGCAACGGCGACGTCCCGGCGGTGCTGGCCGTCAACAATCCGGCAGGGGACGGCTCGTTCTGGGTCCACGACCGCCTCACGTACGGCAGCGGCACGGTGATTCCGCACGGCACGCCGGGCCAGTCGGCGATCATCACGGTGAAGTTTGCGAGCCTGAGCGCTTCGCTCACCGTCGACATCCGCAAGCCGACGCTGCGGATCCTTGCCGTGCCCGAACCCGACCCGGACGCTTCGGCGCCGCCGTTCTACATCGGCGAGGGCACGTTCCAGCGCCTGACCGTGCTGATGGATGCCGACGGCCGCACCGTCACGTCCGGCGCTTTCTCGGGCGTCTCGAACGCGATCAACATCAATCCGTTCCGCTGGATGTTCACCGGCGGCACGTTCGTCCCGCAGGACGACGACCTCGACTTCGACGCCGATCAGTGGGTAATCGACAACGGGCCGACCCGCATCGCCGCAGTGAGCGCGTTCGGGACCGACGCTTTTGTCCGCGGCACCAACGCCGACTTTTCGCCGCACGAGATGGTTGCCGAGTCGTACCTGTGCCCGGCGCCGACGGTCACCGACCCGACGCTGCGGCCGGTGGCGGACTTGCAGGTGGCCACGCTCTACGACGATCCCGGCACGCCGGCGGACGATCGCCTGATCCTGTCGCGCGAGGAGTCAGGGTTCAACGGCGGCGGATTCGCGGCCGACGACCTGGTCATCGGCATCGATCGCGAAGTGAAGGTGCTCGGCATGCTCGACGTCAACGGCAACGGCTCGCTGATCGTCGGGCAGGACCTCACCACCCTGGTCGGCTACGTCGTGCGGCCGCTGAACTCGGTGTGCGAAGACGCCGATACGCTGCTCGGCTGCGACGCCAACAGCGGCTTCACGCTCAATTCGAGTGGCCTGGCGCCGCGCTCCGCTGCGACCGAGGGCGAGGTATCCCGCGCCCAGGCCTGCTTCCCCGCGTGCGCCGACCCGCTGGCAACGCTCGTCGCGGACAACGCGGCGGTGGGGAGCGGCGTCGCCGTGAACTTCACGGCCAGCGCCGTCAATGTCCCGGCCGGCGTGACGGTGAGCTACCTGTTCGATTTCGGCGATGGCGTCACGCTGGGCCCGCAGGCCAGCGCGCTGGCCAGCCACACGTACGCGGACGGCTCGTATACCGCGACCGTGCGCCTCAAGGACGCTGCGGTTCCCGGCGAGTTCCTGAGCCAGAACGCCGGCGCCGTCCGCATCCTCGCCGGCGTGACGCCGCCCGCGACCAACACCGCGCCGACCGCCGAGCTCGGGGGCGACCTACCCAGCGGCTTCGCGCCGTTGACGCTGACGCTGAACGGCGCGGGGTCGGACGACCCCAACTCGGGCGACGAGGTTACGGTTTACGAGTTCGATCCGGGCGACGGCACGCCGGTCATCCGGCAGACCAGCCCCACGCTGGTCCACTCGTACCGCGACGGCACCGCCAGCCCGTTCACGCCGACGCTGAAGGTGTACGACGAGAGTGGCGTCGCCAGCGCCGTCGCGAGCGGCGAGCCGATCACCGTCGACGGCATGGCAGGCCCGACCATGCGCTCCAACGTGCTCAACACGCGGGCCAGGGACGCCACGCTCTGCTCGATCGAGCTGCTGCCGCCGCTGGCGGCTGCTGCAACCCAGGAAGCGTTCACGTTCCCCGGCCTGCGCTTCGACGCCGTGGGCACGTTCGTGGACAACACCGACACGGATACCTGCTCGGACCCGCCGATCGGCACGCAGTCGATCACGCGCTTCATGTCCTGGACCGTGCGCCCGGCCGGTGTCGACGACGAGGTCTCCGACGTCGCCGCCGTGCGGTCGAACTTCGATTCCTTCCAGGTCCCCGGCCAGGTGACCTATTCGCGCGACGTGAGTGCGCCGACCGCGCTCGACGTCACGGCGACCGCAAACAGCCCGTTCGCCGCCGCCG
>JBOICR010000177.1:0-3080 GCA_050740195.1 Nevskiaceae bacterium
GCCGATCCACGCGGCGGCGCAATGACCGGCATGCACGACAATGACGCATGGGCGGGGCGGCGCCGCAACCGGCACCAGCGGCGTGAAATACTTCAGGTAAAACAAACAATAACTACTGATACTTAAAGCCCAGGCGATGCGGCGTCGGCTGACCTTATAACTGTTTGCTGCATTGCAATGTAAGTATCTTTTCCTCGTTATACTTCGCCGCCGCTCACGCGCAGCGGCGCCGGATCGAGGGAGCGATGACGAAGCTGCTCAAAGGGGTTGAGATCGTGGGCCCGCTGAAGCCGGGCTACGAGAAAATTCTCACGACCGACGCGCTGGCGTTCCTCGCCAAGCTCGTCCGCAAGCACGCACCCCAGCGCCGCAAGCTTCTCGCGTACCGAGCGCAGCGCCAGGCGAAGATCGACCGCGGCGCGCTGCCCGGCTTCCTGCCGGAGACCAAGAAGGTCCGGTCGGGCACCTGGCAGATCAAGGGCATTCCCGCCGACCTGCAGGACCGGCGCGTCGAGATCACCGGCCCGGTCGACCGCAAGATGGTCATCAACGCGCTGAATTCGGGCGCGAAGTGCTTCATGGCGGACTTCGAGGACTCGCAGTCGCCCACCTGGGACGGCCTGATCCTGGGCCAGCTCAACCTGCGCGACGCGGTGCGCCGCACGATCGCGTTCACCTCGCCGGAAGGCAAGTCCTACAAGCTCAACCCGCAGATCGCGACGCTGCTGGTGCGCCCGCGCGGCTGGCACCTGCCCGAGAAGCACGTGCGGATCGACGGCGAGCCGGTCCCGGGCGGGATCTTCGATTTCGCGCTGTTCTTCTTCCACAACGCCAAGGCGCAGCTCGAGCGTGGCACGGGCCCGTATTTCTACCTGCCGAAGATGCAGTCGCACCTCGAGGCGCGGCTGTGGAATGCAATCTTCGTCGACGCCCAGAAGGCGCTGAGGATCAAGCCCGGCACGATCAAAGTCACCGTCCTGATCGAGACGATCTGGGGCGCGTTCGAGATGGACGAGATCCTGTACGAACTGCGCGACCACATCGTCGCGCTGAACTGCGGCCGCTGGGATTACATCTTCAGCTGCATCAAGACGCTGAAGGAGCGCCCGGACTGGATCGTGCCGGACCGCCTGCAGGTCACGATGGACAAGCACTTCCTCGACAGCTACAGCAAGCTGCTGTGCGAGACCTGCCACAAGCGCGGCGCGCAGGCGATGGGCGGCATGGCCGCGTTCATCCCGACCAAGGACGCGCAGAAGAACCAGGAGGTGTTCGCCAAGGTCAAGGCCGACAAGCTGCGCGAGGTGAAGAACGGGCACGACGGCACCTGGGTCGCGCACCCCGGCCTGGTCCCGGTCGCGATGGAAGTGTTCAACCAGCACATGCCGGCGCCGAACCAGGTGGCAAAACGGTTCAACTACGGCATCAAGGCCGAGGACCTGCTGCGCAAACCCGAAGGGCAGTGCACCGAGTCCGGGCTGCGCAACAACATCAACGTCGGCATCGGCTATGTCGAGGCCTGGATCTCCGGCAACGGCTGCGTGCCGCTGCACAACCTGATGGAGGATGCCGCGACCGCCGAGATTTCGCGCACGCAGGTCTGGCAGTGGCTGCGCCATGGCGCGTCGCTGGCCGACGGGCGCGCCGTCACGCGGGAGCTCGTCCTGCAGATCATCGACGAGGAGCTGGCGGGCTACCGCAAGGCGCTCGGCGACGAACGCTATTACAAGGGCCGCTTCGCCGAAGCCGCCGGCGTGGTCGCCCGCATGTCGACCGCGCCCGAGTGCGCCGACTTCCTGACCCTGCCGAGTTACCAGTATCTTGACTAGTGTCATCCCGAGGAGCGCAGCGACGAGGGACCTCTTGCACGAGATTCCTCGCTTCGCTCGGAATGACACGACGCCACCACCACCAACGGGAACACTGCAATGAAGCGCGACGACCAGATCAAGGCTCTCGAGAAGGATTGGAAATCCAATCCGCGCTGGAAAGGCATCAAGCGCGGCTATTCGGCTGCGGACGTCGTCCGCCTGCGCGGGTCGCTGGCGGTCGATCACACGCTTGCCAAACGCGGCGCCGAGAAGCTGTGGAAGCTGGTCAACGGCGAGGCCAGGAAGGGCTACGTCAACGCCTTCGGCGCCATCACCGCCGGCCAGGCCATGCAGCAGGCCAAGGCCGGCCTCGAGGCGGTGTACCTGTCCGGCTGGCAGGTCGCGGCGGACGGCAACACCTCGCAGACCATGTATCCGGACCAGTCGCTGTATGCGTACGACTCGGTGCCGACCATGGTCCGGCGCATCAACAACACCTTCAAGCGTGCCGACGAGATCCAGTGGAGCAAGGGCGTGGGCCCGGGCGACAAGGGCTTCGTCGATTTCTTCCTGCCGATCGTGGCCGACGCCGAGGCCGGTTTCGGCGGCGTGCTGAACGCCTTCGAGCTGATGAAGAACATGATCGTGGCCGGTGCCGCCGGTGTGCACTTCGAGGACCAGCTGGCGGCGGTCAAGAAGTGCGGCCACATGGGCGGCAAGGTGCTGGTGCCGACGCAGGAAGCGATCGAGAAGCTGGTCGCCGCGCGCTTCGCCGCCGATGTCATGGGCGTGCCGACCATCATCCTGGCCCGCACCGACGCCGAGGCCGCGAACCTGCTGACCTCGGACCACGACGCCAACGACAAGGCCTTCGTGACGAAGGAGCGCACGTCGGAGGGCTTTTACCGCGTGAAGAACGGCCTCGAGCAGGCCATCAGCCGCGGCGTGGCTTACGCGCCGTATGCGGACCTGGTGTGGTGCGAGACCGGCACGCCGGACCTCGGCTTCGCGCGCGAATTCGCGCAAGCCGTGCACAAGGCAAGCCCGGGCAAGCTGCTGAGCTACAACTGCTCGCCCTCGTTCAACTGGAAGAAAAACCTCGACGACAAGACCATCGCCAAATTCCAGGACGAGCTGTCGAAGCTCGGCTACAAGTACCAGTTCATCACGCTCGCCGGCATCCACATCAACTGGTACAACACCTTCCAGTTCGCGCACGCCTATGCGGCGGGGCAGGGCATGAAGCACTACGTCGAAATGGTGCAGGAC
>JBOICR010000178.1:0-7538 GCA_050740195.1 Nevskiaceae bacterium
CTGATGCACGTCATCGCCGCCAAGGCGGTTGCGTTCAAGGAAGCGCTGTCGCCCGAGTTCAAGTCCTACCAGCACCAGGTCGTGCTGAACGCGCGCGCGATGGCCGAAGTCTTCATCAAGCGCGGCGACGATATCGGTCTTGGGGTCGTCTCGGGCGGCACCGACAATCACCTGTTCCTGGTCGACCTCCGGAAAGCGAATGTGACCGGCAAGGACGCCGAGGCCGCGCTCGGCCGCGCGCACCTGACGGTCAACAAGAACTCCGTGCCGAACGACCCCAAGTCGCCGTTCGTGACCTCCGGGCTGCGCCTGGGCTCGCCGGCGTCGACCACGCGCGGCTTCAAGGAAAAAGACATGCGCGATGTCGCCGGCTGGATCTGCGACATCGTCGACGTGATGAGCAAGGCCCCTTCGAAAGAAGGGGCCGGCGACGTCGAAGGCGCCATCGCGAAAGTGCGCGGGCAGGTCGAGCAGCTCTGCGCGAAGCACCCGGTGTATCAGGTTTCGAAGGGCGCACAGAAGGGCGTGAAGGCCGCGTAAGCCATGCACTGCCCGTTCTGCAAGGCCGAAGACACGCGAGTGGTCGACTCGCGCATGGCCGAGGACGGGGCGCAGGTGCGCCGGCGCCGCGAGTGCGAGCGCTGCGGCGAGCGTTTCACCACCTTCGAGAAGGCCCAGCTGCAGATGCCGCAGATCCAGAAGCGCGACGGCACTCCCGAGCCGTTCGACGAAGACAAGTTGCGCCGGGGCCTGGCCCGCGCGCTGTACAAGCGGCCGGTGACGCCCGAGCAGATCGACCGGCTGGTCGAGAACGTCGAGCAGAAGCTGCGAACCGGCAGCGAACGGCAGGTTCCTTCGCATCGCGTCGGCGAGCTGGTCATGCACGAGCTGCGCGATCTCGACCAGGTCGCCTACGTGCGCTTCGCCTCGATCTACCACCAGTTCCAGGACGTCAACGCCTTCCGCGAGGAGATCGAGCGGCTGGCGGCGTTTCCCTCCGCCGAGCAGCGCCGCAGCCAGATGTCCCTGATCGAAGCCGAAGAAGAAAAGAAGAAGAAGGCTTGAAGCGGACCGCGGGCAAATCGAATCCCATGGCGCGCGCGCTGGAGCTGGCGCGCGGCGGCCTGTGCACGACGCATCCAAACCCGCGGGTCGGCTGCGTGATCGTGAGGAAAGGTGAGGTCGTCGGCGAGGGCTTCCACCAGCGCGCCGGCGAGCCGCACGCCGAGGTGCTGGCGCTGAGGGCGGCCGGGTTGAAGGCGAAGGGTGCCGATGTCTACGTCAACCTCGAGCCGTGCTGCCACACCGGTCGCACCGGCCCGTGCACCGAGGCGCTGAAGGACGCGGGAGTCGCGCGCGTGTTCGCGGCGATGGAAGACCCCAACCCGCTGGTGGCCGGCAAGGGGCTGGCGGTGCTGCGCGCCGCCGGCATCACGGCGGAGGCCGGACTGCTCGAAGACGAGGCGGTCGCCCTCAACCGCGGTTTCGTGTCGCGCATGGCGCGCAGGCGCCCGTGGGTGACGCTGAAGATCGCGCTGAGCCTGGACGGCCGTACGGCGATGGGCAGCGGCGAGAGCCGATGGATCACCGGCGAGGAAGCGCGCGCCGACGTGCACCGCCTGCGCGCCGAGGCCGGCGCGGTGCTGACCAGCGTCGAGACCGTGCTGGCCGACGACCCCGAACTGACCGTGCGCGCGTACCAGACCGCGCGCCAGCCGGACCGGATCGTGATCGACACGCAGCTGCGCGCGCCGCTGGGCGCCAACGTCTGGAAGCCCGGCGTGCGGCGCATCGCCATCGCGGTGCGGCCGCCGGACGATCGCCTGCAGGCGCTGCGCGCGCAAGGTGTCGAGGTCGCGCTGGCCGGCACCAGCAGCGACGGCCGCGTCGACCTGCCGTCGGCGCTTGATACGCTGGGACGCATGGAGATCAACGAGGTGCTGGTCGAATCCGGGCCGAAGCTGGCCGGCGCGCTGCTGCAGTCGCGTCGCGTCGACGAGCTCGTGTTGTACGTCGCCCCGAGCCTGCTCGGCGACGAAGCGCGCGCGCTGGCGAACCTGCCGGGGATGACGACGCTCGAGCAGCGCATCCGCCTGCGGTACACCGACGCGCGCATGGTCGGGCCGGACCTGCGCATCACCGCGGTTCCTTCCTAGGCTCCGTCCGTGTTCACCGGCATCGTTGAGGCTTGCGGCAAGGTCGTCGCCGCCGCGTCGGACGGCGGCGACCGGCGCCTGACGATCGAAGCCGACGCACGCCTGCTGAAGGGTGTGCGCGTCGGCGACAGCATCTCCTGCAGCGGCGTGTGCCTGACCGTGGCGTCGCTGCGCGGCCGGCGCTTCACGGTGGACATTTCGGTCGAGACGCTCGACACCACGACCGCGAACGCCTGGGCCGTGGGCACGGCAGTGAACCTGGAGAAGGCGCTGACGCTGGCGCAGCCGCTGGGCGGCCACCTGGTGGCCGGGCACGTCGACGGCATCGGCCGGCTCAAGTCGCGCTGGCCGCAGGGCCGCAGCCAGCGGCTGGGCTTCACGCTGCCCAAGGGGCTGTCACGGTACGTCGCGAGGAAGGGCTCGATCTGCGTCGACGGCGTCAGCCTCACGGTCAACGAGGCGGGGTCGGGGGAGTTTGGCGTTAACATTGTTCCCCACACGCTCCGGCAGACCACTCTGTGGCGGCTGAGGCCCGGCGATGGGGTCAACCTCGAAGTCGACCTGCTCGCCCGTTACCTGGAAAAATTGATTAAAAAGTGAATAAAGTCAGCCACTTGGGGCAAGCCCGGCGGGCGCTCGACACCACCGAAGACATCGTCGCCGATTTCAAGGCCGGCAAGATGGTCGTGATCATGGACGACGAGGATCGCGAGAACGAAGGCGACATCGTGATGGCCGCCAGCCACGTGCGACCCGAAGACATCAACTTCATGGCGCGCTACGGCCGCGGCCTGATCTGCCTGACGCTGACGGCCGAGCGCTGCCGCCAGCTGCGCCTGCCGCCGATGGTGGCTTACGGCGACGACAAGCACCGCACCGCGTTCACCGTCTCCATCGAGGCGGCGGAAGGCGTGACCACCGGCATCTCCGCCTTCGACCGCGCGCACACCGTGCGCACCGCGGTGAAGGCGAATGCGCGTGCCGACGACCTGGTGCAGCCGGGTCACGTGTTTCCGCTGATGGCGCAGCCTGGCGGCGTGCTGACGCGCGCGGGCCACACCGAAGCCGGCTGCGACCTTGCGCGGCTCGCCGGCCTGGAGCCCGCGGCCGTGATCGTCGAGATCCTGAACGAGGACGGCACGATGGCGCGCCGCCCGGACCTCGAGAAGTTCGCGCGCGAGCACGGCCTCAGGATCGGTACGATCGCCGACCTGATCCGTTACCGGCTGCAGAACGAGCACACCATCGAGCGCGTCGCCGAGACCCAGCTCAAGACCGAGTTCGGCGAGTTCCGCCTGGTGACCTACCAGGACTCGACGGACAACACCGTGCACCTGGCGGTGGTGAAGGGCGAGATCGATGCGAAGAGGCCCACGCTGGTGCGCGTGCACCTGCGCAACACCCTGTCCGACGTGCTCGGCGCCGAGCATCCGCAGTTCGGCTGGCCGCTGCGCCGCGCGCTGCACCGCATCGGCCAGGACGGCGGCATCGTCGTGCTGCTGCGCAAGCCCGAGACGCCGAAGGACCTGGTCAAGCAGATCGTCGCGCTCGAGGAGGCGCCGCGCGCGGAGGAATCCAACGAAGGACACCACGACGAGCGCCAGGTGCTGCGCACCTACGGCATCGGCGCGCAGATCCTGTCGGACCTCGGCGTGCGCCAGATGCGCGTGCTGTCGGCGCCCAAGCGCATGCAGGCGATCTCCGGCTTCGGGCTCGAGGTCGTGGAGTACGTGCCCTGTGATTGAGGCATGAAGAAATCCGGCTACGCGCCGCCGCCGAAGCCCGCGAAGAAGGAATTCGCCAGCGTCCGCATCGCCGTCGTGGCGACCCGGTGGAACACGCAGATCGTCGACGCCCTGATCAAGGGCTCGCGTGCCTGCCTGCGCGACTGGGGCGTGACGCCGGACCGTGTCCACGAATTCCGCGTGCCCGGGGCGTTCGAGATCCCGCTGGCGCTCGAGCAGTTGGCGCGCACGCGCCGCTACGACGGCATCGTCGCGCTCGGCGCGGTGATCCGCGGCGACACGCCGCACTTCGAGTATGTCGCCGGCGAGTGCGCTGCGGGCCTGCGCGACGTCTCGATCCGCCACGCGATGCCGATCGGCTTCGGCGTCCTGACGGTCGACACCGCCGCCCAGGCGGCCGCGCGCGCCCGGCCGGGCCCGGGCAACAAGGGCTACGAGTCGGCCGCGGCGATGCTCGAGATGGTGCGGTTCAAGCGGGAGTCGGCATGACCGAGCACGCGCCCGTGTCGCGCCGGGGCCTCGCGCGCCGGCTGACCGTGCAGGCGCTGTACCAGTGGCTGGTCAACGAGACACAACCCGAGCGGATGCTGCAGCAGTTCCACGAGGAGGACAGCCTCGGCCGCGCCGACGTCGACTATTTCAAGTCGCTGATGCACGGCTGCGTGCGCGAGTCCGGCATGCTGACCGATACCTTCAGCGAGTACCTCGACCGCAAGCTCGAGCAGCTCGACCCGGTCGAGCGCGCGGTGCTGATGCTCGGCAGCTACGAGCTGATGTTCTGTCCGGACGTGCCGTGGAAGGTCGTCGTCAACGAATCGGTGAACCTCTGCAAGCTGTTCGGTGCGGAGGACAGCTACAAGTACATCAACGGCGTGCTCGACAAGGTCGCGCGCACCGTGCGGGCGACCGAGGTCGCCAGCCACCCATAGCGGTCACCCCGGCGGAAGCCGGGGTCCAGTGCCTTTGTGGAACAATCGCCGGACACACTGGATTCCGGCTTTCGCCGGAATGACAGGAAATGGACGAGTTCGAGCTGATCCGACGGTATTTCGCCGAGTTGACGCCGCCGCGCGCGGACGTCGCGCTCGGCATCGGCGACGACGCCGCGCTGCTGTCCGCCCCGCGCGGCCACGAAGTCGCGGTCACCACCGACACGCTGATCGCCGGCCGGCACTTCCCGGACGACACCGACCCGCAGGCGGTCGGCTGGAAATCGCTCGCGGTGAACCTGTCCGATCTCGCGGCGATGGGCGCCGAGCCGCGCTGGTTCACGCTGGCGCTGACCCTGCGCATGGCCGATCCGGAGTGGCTGTCGGGCTTCGCCGCAGGTCTGGGCGCGATGGCACGCGAGTCCGGCGTGGCGCTGGTCGGCGGCGACACCACGCAAGGCGCGCTGTCGATCACCGTTACGGCGATGGGCACGGTGCCGGCCGGCAAGGCGATCCGCCGCTCGCGCGCCAAGGTCGGCGATTCGGTTTGCGTGACCGGCACGCTCGGCGACGCCGCGCTGGCGTTGCGCCTGGGGCAGGGCGAGGCGGGCGGGCGGGGTGAGGCGCGCTCCGCCGACCTCGAGCACCTGCGCACGCGCCTGAACCGGCCAACGCCGCGGGTCGCGGTCGGCGCGGCGCTGCGCGACCTTGTGCACGCCGCGATCGACCTGTCGGACGGCCTGGCCGGCGACCTTTCCCACATCCTCGACGCCAGCGGCGTCGGCGCCGAGTTGCGCGCCGCGAAGCTGCCGATGTCGCCGGCGTTCAAGAACCTGTCCGAGCCGGAGGACCGGCTCGATCTCCAGGTGTCGGGCGGCGACGACTACGAGCTGTGCGTGTGCTTACCAGCAGAGAACGTGGCGAAGCTGCGCAAGCGCCTCGACGTGCCGCTGACCGAAATCGGCCGCATCGTCAGGGGCAAGGCGCTGACGGTGCTCGACGCCAAGGGCAAGAAGATCGCGATCGATCCGTTCGGCTACCGGCACTTCAAGTGAACCTCGGCCGGCCGCAGGACCAGGCGCCGCGCCCGCCGGCGAAGCTGATCCTCAGCACCCCGGAGCACATGGTCGCCTTCGGCTTCGGCGCCGGCCTGTCGCCGTTCGCGCCGGGCACGGCCGGCACGCTGCTGGCGGTGCCGGTGTGGGTGCTGGTGTGCTGGATGCCGTGGCCGGCCTACCTGATGCTGGTCGCAGCCCTGTTCGGCGTCGGCGTGTTCGTCTGCGGGCGCAGCGCCAGGCTGCTCGGCGTGCCCGACCACAGCGGCATCGTGTTCGACGAAGTGGTCGGGTTCCTCGTAGCGGCCGCCTCGATCCTGCCGGGCCAGAGCACCGCCGCCGGCCCGCTGTGGATGTGGCTCGTCGCGGCGTTCGTGCTGTTCCGTTTCTTCGACATCGTCAAGCCGCCGCCGATCCGCCAGCTCGACCGCTCGCTGCACGGCGGGCTCGGCATCATGCTCGACGATTTCGTGGCCGGGATTTTCGCCGGGATTCTGCTCGGGATCGCGCGCTGGATCCTGTAAGGTAGCGCCGCCAAAACTCGGATGACCGCATGAGCAAGCAGATGGTGCGCATCGCCAACGGCCAGGGCTTCTGGGGCGACAGCCTGCTCGGGCCGATCCGGCTGGTCGAGGAGGGTCCGCTGGACTACCTCACGCTCGACTACCTGGCCGAAGTGACGATGAGCATCATGCAGAAGCTCAAGTCACGCGACCCGAACGCCGGCTACGCCACTGACTTCGTCGAGATGCTTCGCCGCATCCTGCCGCGCTGCAAGCAGAAGGGCATCAAGGTCGTCGCCAACGCCGGCGGCGTCAATCCGCGCGGTTGCCTCGAAGCGATCCGCAAGGTGGTCGGCGAGCTCAAGCTCGAGGGCGTGAAGATCGGCATCGTCGAGGGCGACGACATCCTCGCGCGCCTGCCCGAGCTGATGAAGTCCGGCGAAAAGTTCACCAACCTCGATTCGGGCGCCGCGATCGACGGCGTGCTGGCGCGCCTGACCAGTGCCAACGTCTACATCGGCGCCCGGCCCATTGCCGAAGCGCTGGCCCAGGGCGCCGACGTTGTCATCACCGGCCGCGCCACCGACCCGTCGATCGTGCTCGGGCCGCTGCTGCACGAGTTCGGCTGGTCGCTAGCCGACTTTGATCGCTTGGCCGCCGGCACGATCATGGGCCACATCCTCGAGTGCGGCCCGCAGTGCACCGGCGGCAACTACACGCGCTGGCGCGAGGTGAAGGACTTCGCCCGCATCGGCTATCCGGTGTCCGAAGCGCTGGCGGACGGCACGTTCACCATCACCAAGCACGCCGGCACCGGCGGCCTGGTCAACGTCGAGACGGTGACCTCGCAGCTGCTCTACGAGATGGGCGACCCCAAGCGCTATCTCGGCCCCGACTGCATCGCCGACTTCACGACGGTCCAGCTCGCGCAGGACGGCATCGACCGGGTGAAGGTCAGCGGCATCAAGGGCAGTGCGCCGACGCCGACGTACAAGGTGTCGATGTCGTACGCCAACGGCTACAAGATCGGCGGCATGCTGGTCGTGACCGGGCCCGACGCGGTGGAGAAGGCGACCGTGTGCGCCGACATCATCTTCAAGCGCATGGAGATGTACGGGCTGAAGATCCCGCAGCAGGACCGCTTCGTCGA
>JBOICR010000179.1:0-7378 GCA_050740195.1 Nevskiaceae bacterium
CCGGCGGCCAGGCGAATGGGCGCGAAGCCGTCGTATTCCAGCGCGACGCCATAGGAAAGCTCGGTACTGGTGCCTGAATCCCGGATGTTGAAGGGCGTCGGCGTTCCGGCATCATCGAAGGTGCCGCTCTGGTGTCGCTCGGACATCAGGACGGAGGCCCCGACCCGCGCCGCCGCCGCGAAGGCCGCTTTGACCGGCAGCCGGCCGACCAGGTGCAAGGAGTATCCGTCCACCTCGATGGTTTCCCGCTGCGTTCCCGCGACCCAGAGGCTTCCTGAGCCGTCCGAAGTGCCGCTGAAGCGGGCCTGCCCGAAATCGGCGTAACCGACCTCGAGCGCGAAATACTCGGCGAACTCCATGCCGCCACGAACGCGAAAGGCGATGTCCTGGTCGTCCATGGCGCGCGCCGTGTAGGTCTGGGCATCGATCGCCGCGACCATGCTCCAGTCGTCGAACGTGCTCTGGTCAAGGCTGGCGGCAGCGTAGAAGGACAAGTCCCAGTCCCCCATCCACGACGCCAGCGTTCCGCGCCCATCGCACTCGCACTCGTGGGCGAACGCCGGCGAGCCGGCCAGCACGCCCAAGGTGAAAAACACGATTCCAGACCTGCTCATTGTTCCCCTTCTCCGTTCGGGCGCAAATTACGCCCGCTTCCGATTGATCAAAAGGCGAATCGGCGTCGCCGCATCTTTCTTGGTGACGTCCGTCGCACTCTCCAGGTCTCCTGGCTGCGGCGTCGCGCTGCCCGCGCGCGAGATGCGCGCAACCACGCGCCACCGGTCGACGCTCGACAGCTTGCGCGTCGGCATCGGGCTCATGCTGTCGTCGAGGGTGACGCGCAGCGGCAACTGCGCGACGGACAGACGCTGCACCGCCAGCGGCATCGGCGGCCCGGACGGATCCTGCGCGTAGACGAACAGCACGTCGCCCGGCTGGACACTCGCCGCGAGCTCGGGTGACACGCTGACATCAATGGTGAGTTTCAAGGCGGACGCAACCGCCCCAGGCGACGGTGACGGCGCCTTGATGCCGACGCGCTCGCGTACCTGCGCGAGGCTGTGCTCGATCATCGAGCGCATGTCCGTCGGCAGGTCCTGCTGGCGCAGGCGCTCCCAGCGCTCGATCGCGGCGGCGGCGTCGCCGGCCTGAAGCGCGGCAATCCCGCCATACCACAAGGCCTGCGGATGGCCCGGCGCCAGCGCCAGCGCTTGCTCGAAGCGCTGCGCCGGCGCGCCCGCCATCGTGCGGTTCTGTGTGTAGGCGATCGCCTCGCCCTCTTCCACCAGCAGGTCCGGGTCCTGCTGGCCGCGCAGTTCGTTGGCTTTGGCAAACGCGGCGGCCGCATCCTCGTAGCTGCCGCGCGCGCGATAGCTGCGTGCCAGCCAGACCCACGATTCAAGCTCTCCGGGCGCATCCTCGACGCGCTCGCGCAGGCGCGCGATCGAGTCGTTCAGCGAGGCCTGCCGCGCGGCTTCGGGATCGGTCTTGGCCAGTTCGATCAGCGACTGTGCGCGCCAGCCGCCTTCCGCGGCGTACCAGGCGAACCCGAACGCCAGCAGCGCCGCCGCCGCGACGACGGGCACGAGCCGCGATGAGACTCCCGACGGCTCGGGTTCGGCCGGAGCGTCGGCGTCGGCGACAAGCCGCGCGTCCAGCTCGGCGCGAGCGGATTCGGCCGACTCGCGTGCCAGCACGCCTGAGGCGATGTCGGCCTCGAGCTCCTGCAGGCGCGTGCGGTAGGCCGCGACGTTGGCGGCGCGCCGGCGCAGCGTGCGCCGCTGCGTAAACGCCGGCCGCCACCAGGGCGCCGCCAGCCCGCCGATCGCGGCGAGCGCCAGCACCGCCCCGAGCAGCCAGATCATTTCGATTCTTCGTCGAGCACGGCCCGCACGCGCTGCGCGTCGACCGCAGGCGGCGCCGGGGTAGCACGCGAGCGGCGGATGTAGATCGCGGCCGACACCCCCGCCAGCACCAGCAGCACGAACGGCCCCAACCATACGACCAGCGTTCGCCGGTCGAACACCGGCCGATAGCGCACGAAATCGCCGTAGCGCGCCGTGACGAATTCCAGGATCTCGGTGTCGGTCCTGCCGGCGGCGATCTGCGCGCGCACCTGCTCGCGCAAGTCGCTGGCCAGCGGCGCACTGGACTCGGCGATCGACTGGTTCTGGCACACCAGGCAGCGCAGTTCGGCGATCAGCGCCCGGTAGCGCGCTTCCTCGTCCTGCGGCGTTTGCGCCGTGGCCGCACCTGCCACGAGGAGCAGCGCGGCCAGCAGGCTACTTCTGGACAAGGGGTGCCACCGTGGTCTGCCAGGCCTCGCGGGTCAGCGGGCCGATGTGCTTGTACAGGATCGTGCCCTGCGCATCGAGCACGTAGGTTTCCGGGACGCCGTAAACGCCCCAGTCGAGCCCGACCCGGCCATCGCCATCCTGCGCGATGACGGCGAACGGATTGCCGTGGCGCTCGAGCCACTGTCGGGCGTTGTCCGGCGGGTCCTTGTAGTCGACGCCGACGATCTTCACGCCGGAGCGCGCCAGCTCCATCAGCAACGGATGCTCCTGCAGGCACGGCGCGCACCAGCTCGCCCAGAAATTCACCACGGCCGGCTCGCCCTTCAGCGAAGCCAGCGCCAGGTTTCCGCCGGCCAGCGTCGGCAATTCGAACGCGGGCGCCGGCTTGCCGATCAGCGGCGAAGGAACCTTTGACGGATCGCGCGTCAGGCCGTTGGCGAACAGGCCGATCAGCGCCGCCAGCACGCCGGCGGGCAGCAGGTAGCGCGCTTTCATGCGGCCGCCGTGGCGGCGTTGTCGCGTGCGGCTTGCGCGGCTTGCGCCAGGCGATAGCGTCGGTCGGTGATTGCCAGCAGCCCGCCAAGGAACGCCAGCACGCCGCCGAGCCAGACCAGCCGCATCATCGGCCGGTAGTACAGCCGCACGCCCCAGTCGCCGTTGTCGAACGGGTCGCCGAGCGCGACGTAGACGTCGCGCAGCAGGGTGTAGTCCACCGCCGCCTCGGTCATTACGCTCTGCTGCGCGCGGTACAGGCGCTTCTCCGGATGCAGGATCGCGATGGCCCGGCCCTCTTGCTCGACCACGACGGTGCCCACATCGGCGTCGTAATTGGGGCCGCGCTCCTGCCTGACCTCGGCCAGCTGAAACTCGTAGCCGGCGAGCGCGGCCCCGGAGCCGGGCGCGAGGCGCACATCGCGCTCTGCGCTGAACATCGACACCTGCGTGATGCCGAGCGCGAACATGCCGACTCCGAAGTGCGCGAGTGACATGCCCCAGATCGCGCGCGGAATCGACGCCGCGCCTTCGGCAACGCTCCTTCTCACGCGGATCCGGCGCCAGACCTCCTGCCCGGCCGTGAACACGGTCCACAGCGCCAGCACGCTGCCAGCGACCGCGACCCACGACCAGCGCTCCTGCATGAGGTAGGGCAACGCTGTGCCCGCGACCAGCGCCGCGGCCGCCGGGATGCGCAGGGCGCGCAGCGTCGCGCCGAGATTCGATCGCTTCCACGGCACCGACGCTGCGAGGCCGACCAAGGCCAGCAGCGGCGCGGTCAACGGCACGAACACGCTGTTGAAGTACGGCGGGCCGACCGACAGCTTGCCGAGGTTGAGCGCCTCGATCGCCAGCGGGTAGAGAGTTCCAAGCAGCACCGCGGCCGCGGCGGTGACGAGGAACACGTTGTTGAACAGCAGCAGCCCTTCGCGCGACAGGAAGTCCAGCTCGCCGGGCGTCGCCAGCTTCGCCGCGCGCCAGGCGTAAAGCGTCAGCGCCGAGCCGATGACCACGGTCAGGAACACCAGGATGAATACACCGCGCGCGGGGTCGGTCGCGAATGCGTGCACCGACACCAGCACGCCGGAGCGCACCAGGAAAGTGCCGAGCAGCGACAGCGCGAACGCCATGATCGCGAGCAGCACGGTCCAGCTCTTCAGCAGGCCGCGCTTCTCGGTGACCGCCAGCGAATGGATCAGCGCGGTGCCGACCAGCCAGGGCATGAACGAGGCGTTCTCGACCGGATCCCAGAACCACCAGCCGCCCCAGCCGAGCTCGTGATACGCCCACCACGAGCCGAGCGTGACGCCGAGTGTCAGGAACGCCCAGGCCGCCGTGGTCCACGGCCGGGTCCAGCGCGCCCAGGCGGTGTCGAGCCGGCCCGACAGCAGCGCGCTGATGGCGAAGGCAAAAGCGACCGAGAAGCCGACGTAACCCATGTACAGCATCGGCGGGTGGATGATCAGGCCCGGGTCCTGCAACAGCGGGTTGAGATCGCGGCCGTCCTCGGGCACCGGGAAGTGCCGCGCGAACGGGTTCGACGTCGCCAGCATGAACAGCAGGAACCCCGCGCTGATCGCGCCGAGCACGGCCAGCACGCGCGCGGTGATTTCCGCCGGCAGGTTGCGATTGAACACGCTGACCGCCAGCGTCCACGCCCCGAGCATCAGCACCCACAGCAACAACGAGCCTTCGTGCGCGCCCCACACCGCGGACAGGCGGTACATCAGCGGCAGCTGCGAGTGGCTGTTGGAAGCGACGTACATCACCGAGAAATCGTTCTGCGCGAACGCGGCGCTCAGGCATGCGTAGGCGACCAGCAGCAGAGCGAACTGCGTCATCGCCGCCGAGCGCGATGCGGCGATGGCGCGCGCATCGCCACGGCGCAGGCCGTACAGCGGCAGCGCGAACTGCAGGATCGCGACGCCCAGCGCCAGGATCAGTGCGAAGTGGCCGAGCTCCGGGATCATGATGGCGCCGACGTCAGCGGCTTGCCCACGGGTTTGAAGGGCGCGCAGGAATGGCCCGCCGGCGTCTTCATCGATTCGGCGACCTGCGGCGGCATGTAGTTCTCGTCGTGCTTGGCCAGCACTTCGGTAGCGACGAACACCATTTGGCCCGGACTTCCGTCCGGGCCGGGGCGATCGGCCTCGAGTTGGCCGCTGGCGACGACGCCCTGGCCCTCGCGGAACAGGTCCGGCAACAGGCCCTCGTAGCGCACGGCGACGCGGTTCACGCAGTCGGCCACGGTGAAGCCGACCTTGAGCCCCTCGCCGCGCTTCACGCTGCCCGGCTCGACCATGCCGCCGAGCCGCATCATCGGGCCGACCGGTACGCCGCCGGCCACGATGTCGGTCGGCACGTAGAAATTCATCAGGTTCTTGCGGAACGCGGTCAGCGTCAGCGTGGCGGCGATGCCAATGCCGATGGCCAGCACCGAGACGCCCAGCATGCGCTGCCCGCGGCGCGTCACGGCCGCTCCGCCTCGGCGCCGCGCAGCGCGCGGCGCAGGGCGCGACGCTGCAGCCGTGGCACGACCAGGTTCCAGCCGAACACCAGCGCGGTCGCGGCGTAACTGCCCCACACGTAGAAGCCATACCCGCCCATGGCGAGGAAGTCGCTCACGCCCCGACCTCCTTGACCCACGGATTGCCGCGTTCGCGCCACAGCAGCTCGTTTTGCGCGCGCTGGAACAACACATACCCGAAGAACGTCATGAAGCCCAACGCCATCGACAGCAGCGGCCAGAGCATGGAGGCGTCGATCGAGGGCTTGTCGAACTTGGTCAGGGTTGGCCCCTGGTGCAGCGTGTTCCACCAGATCACCGAGTAATGAACGATCACGACGTTGGCGACGCCGACCACAGCGAGCAGCGCGCAGGCCCGTGCCGCGGCGCGCGGATCGCTGATCGCCTGCTGCAGCCCGCTGATTCCCAGGTAGAGGAACAGCAGGATCAGCTCGGAGGTCAGGCGCGCGTCCCAGGTCCAGTAGGTGCCCCACATCGGCTTGCCCCACAGCATCCCGGTGACCAGCGCGAGCGCCGTGAAGCTCGCGCCGATCGGCGCGCACGAAGTCAACACGCACTCGGCCAGCTTGATGCGCCAGATCAGCGTGATTACCGCGGCACCTGCCATCACGCTGTAGGTGAACAGCGACATCCAGGCCGCGGGCACGTGCACATAAATAATGCGAAAGGCTTCGCCCTGCTGGTAATCCGGCGGCGCCAGCGCGAGCCCGCCGACCAGGCCGTACCCGAGCAGGCCCAGGGACGCCACGGCCAGCCACGGCATCAGGCGGCCGGCCCAGCGGTAGAAGATCGGCGGGGACGCCAGCCGGTGCAGCCAGTTCGGAATCAGGGTCATCGGATCAGTCGAGGGCGTTCTTGAGCGCCGCTGCTGCCGCTAGCGGCACGCCGCACACGCACAGCACCAATATCGCGCCGAGGAAGTATAAGGGAGCCTCGACCGGCGCCCCGCTTTCGGCTGCGCGGACCGCGCCGGCGCCGAAGATCACGACCGGGCATACCAGCGGCAGCACCAGCACCGGCAGCAGCACGCCGGTGCGTGGCAGGCCGACCACCAGCGCCGACGCGAATCCGGCAGTGAGCACCAGCGCCGGCAGCCCCAGCAGCAGGCTCAGCACCAGCACGCCGGTGACTTCGGCACCCAGGCCGAAACCGACGCCGAGCAGCGGCGCGAGCACGGTGAGCGGCAACCCGATCACCAGCCACTGCGCCAGCAGCTTGCCGGCCACCAGCAGGCTCACCGGTTGCGGGGCGACGAAGAACTGTTCGAGCGTGCCGTCGTCGTAATCGCCGCGGAACAGGCGCTCGAGCGAGAGCAGCGCCGCCAGCAACGCGCCGACCCAGAGGATCGACGGCCCGGCGATTTTCAGCCACGGTGCGTTGGGCGAGGCGCCCAGCGCGAACAGCGTCGCCACCACCGCGTAGAACACGAGCGGCAAAGCCCATTCGGCGCGCTGCCGTGCCGCCAGCCGCAGTTCCCGCGCCAGCACCGCGATGAACGCGTGCATCAGGACAGCTCCATCGTGCGCATCCCGGGCAGTTGCGCCGGCAGCGGCTGGTGGCTGGTGATGACCGCCGCCCCGCCCTGTCGCTGGTGCGCCTCGAGCAGCGCGAGCCAATGCCGGATGCCCGCCTCGTCGAGGCCGGACAGCGGCTCGTCGCAGAACCACACCGCCCGGCGCACGATCGCGAGGCGTGCCAGCGCGGCGCGGCGGTTCTGGCCGGCCGAAAGTTGGCGGCAAGGCTGGTCGGCGACGCGTGCGAGGTCGAATTCGCGCAACGCGCCGCGGATGCCGACGTCGGGAGCGCCCTGCAGCGCGCACCAGAAGCGCAGGTTCTCGAACGGCGACAACGCGCCGTTCAGTGCGTTGCGATGACCGATCCAGTGGCAGGCGTCGGGCTCGAACGCGAGCGTGACGCTGCCCGACTCCGGCGCGCGCAGCCCGCACAGCACTTCGAGCAAGGTGGTCTTGCCGACGCCGTTGGCGCCGCGCAAGTGGAGGATCTCGCCCGGCGCCACTTCGCCGCGCAATCCGCGCAGCAGCACCTGGTCGCCGCGAGCGAT
>JBOICR010000180.1:0-2907 GCA_050740195.1 Nevskiaceae bacterium
TCACGCCGTTGTGGCGCAGGCCGACGTCCGACTCCACCTTCTCACCGTAGTGGTCGAAGTTGTGGAACAGCAGGCCGGTGCCCGAGGTCATGCTCATGAACTCGGTCTGGAAGCCGATCAGGCCGCGAGTAGGAATCGAATACTCGAGCCGCACCCGCCCCTTGCCGTCCGGCACCATGTTCTTCATGTGGCCGCCGCGCGTGGCGAGCGCCTCGATGATGCCGCCCTGGTCCTTCGACTCGACGTCGGCGACCAGCTGTTCGTAGGGCTCGCACAGCACGCCGTCGATGGTCTTCTCGATCACCTCGGGGCGCGACACGGCGACTTCGTAGCCCTCGCGGCGCATGTTCTCTAGCAGGATGCCCAGGTGCAGCAACACGCGTCCCGACACGCGGAAGGTGTCGCCGCCACCCTCGCCTGGCTGCACGCGCAGCGCGACGTTGGTCTTGAGCTCGCGCTCGAGACGCTCGTGGATCTGGCGGCTGGTGACGAACTTGCCGTCCTTGCCGGCGAACGGTGACTTGTTGACCTCGAAGGTCATGGTCATGGTCGGCTCGTCGACCTGCAGCGTCGGCAGGCCCTGGGCGAGCTTCAGGTCGCAGACCGTCTCGGAGATGCCGAGATCCTCGATGCCGGTCACCGCGACGATGTCGCCGGCCTGCGCCTCGGGCACTTCGATCTTGTCCAGGCCCATGAAGCCCAGCACCTGCAGCACGCGGCCCTGGCGCTGGTGCCCGTCGCGGTCGATCACGGCGACCTGCATGTTGGTCTTGACCTTGCCGCGCTTGATGCGGCCGGTGCCGATCACGCCGACGTAGCTCGAGTACGCCAGCGAGGTGATCTGCATCTGGAACGAGCCCTCGAGGTCCACGTCCGGCGCCTTGACCTTGTCGACCACGGTCTGGAACAGGTGGTCCATGTTGCCTTCGCGGATGTCGGGGTTGTTACCCGAGTAGCCGAACAACGCGCTGGCGTAGATGATCGGAAAGTCGAGCTGCGTGTCGTTGGCGCCGAGCCGGTCGAACAGGTCGAACACCTGGTCCACCACCCAGTTGGCGCGCGCGCCGGGACGGTCGATCTTGTTCACGACCACGATCGGGTTCAGGCCCATGTTGAAGGCCTTCTGCGTGACGAAGCGCGTCTGCGGCATCGGGCCGTCGGCGGCATCCACCAGCAGCAGCACGCTGTCCACCATCGACAGCACGCGCTCGACCTCGCCGCCGAAGTCGGCGTGGCCCGGCGTGTCGACGATGTTGATGCGGTAGTCGGTGTTGGTGCGCTGGTCGAGCCAGCGGATCGCGGTGTTCTTGGCCAGGATGGTGATGCCGCGCTCGCGCTCGAGGTCGTTCGAATCCATGATCCGCTCGCCGAGGTGCTCGCGCGCGTCGAGCGTCTGGCTCTGGCGCAGCAGCTTGTCGACCAGCGTGGTCTTGCCGTGGTCGACGTGGGCGATGATGGCGATGTTGCGAAGGTTCTGAATCACGGGAGCAGCCGGGGGGTCACGCGGGGCGCGAAGTATACTGGGATACGGAAGAAAAGCCATGAAAATCAGACCAGTTGCCGGTGCCCTCGCCGCCCTGCTGCTGGCCGGCTGCGCCGGCATGCCACCCGAGCTGGCCGAGGTGCTCGGGTCCGCGGCCGGCAGCGCGCAGCCGCTGGGCGAGCAGGAAATCGCGCAAGGCCTCAAGGAGGCGCTGGCGGTCGGCACCGAGCGCGCGGTTTACCGGGTTGGCGTCGTCGACGGGTTCTGGCGCAACGCGCAGATCAACATTCCGCTGCCGGAACAGCTGCGCAAGGTCGAGAAGGCCCTGCGCAACTTCGGCCAGGGTGCCAAGGTGGACGAGTTCCACCTGTCACTGAACCGCGCGGCCGAGGCCGCCGCGCCGGAGGCCGCGGACATCTTCGCCACCGCGATCCGCGGCATGACACTGGCCGACGCGCGGGCGATCCTGGACGGGACCGACAACGCCGCGACCGAGTACTTCCGCGGCAAGACGCTGCCGGCGCTGACTGCGCGCTTCAAGCCGATCGTGACCAAGGCCACGGCGAGCGTCGGCGCGACCCGCAAGTACAAGGACCTGGCGGCGAAGGTGTCGAAGGTGTCGTCGAGCTTCCAGCTCCAGGACCTGGACGCCTACGTGACCGAGCGCGCCCTCGCCGGGCTGTTCGTCACGCTGGCCGACGAGGAGCTGAAGATCCGCCGCGACCCGGCGGCGCGGACCACGGAGCTGCTCAAGCGCGTGTTCGGCTCGCGCTGATACCTTCGCGTGAGACGGCTCTTCGCGGCGCTCGCGCTGGCCCTGACGTCCGCACCCGCAATGGCCAAGGACTGCGTCGTGCTGCTGCACGGCCTGGGCCGCACGCACTGGTCGATGATCGTGCTGCAGCGGTCGCTTGAGGACGCCGGTTACACGGTCTGGAACGAGGGGTACCCCTCCACGCGCGCCACGGTCGAGCAGCTCGCCCCGGTGGTCGGCGAGGCCATCGAGGCGTGCCGGGCCCAGAAGGCGAAGAAGATCCACTTCGTCACGCACTCGATGGGCGGCATCCTGGTGCGCGCGTACTTCCGCGACGCGACGGCGCCGGAGGCCGGCCGCGTGGTGATGCTCGCGCCGCCGAACCACGGCAGCGCAATCGTCGATGCGAACCGCGATGCGTGGTGGTTCCGCTGGTCCACCGGCCCGGCCGGCCAGCAGCTCGGCACCGCCGCGGACAGCCTGCCGAATACGCTGCCGGCGTTGCCGCTCGAGGTGGGCATCATCGCCGGGCGCCACGACGGCAAGGTATCGGTGGCGAGCACCGCGCTGGCCGGGATGAAGGAGCAACTGGTCGTGGACAGCGCGCACACCTTCATCATGAATTCGCCGACCGTGATCCGTCAGGTCAAGGCGTTCCTCAAGGACGGGG
>JBOICR010000181.1:0-4449 GCA_050740195.1 Nevskiaceae bacterium
ACCAGGCTCAGGCCGCGCCGCAGCGGCTCATCGAGTCCATCGCCCAGGTGCGCCTGCGACAGCTCGATCGAGCGGAAGTACGAACTCCACGCGGCGGGTTCGCGCCGGCCGGACATGCTGCCTGCCATGCCCGAGCGATAGCGGCAGCGCGCGCCCGGCGCAAAGCGGACCTGACCGGCCGCCAGCAGCGCGCGCACGAAGTACTCCATGTCGTTGTTGCGCGCCAGCGACTCGTTCCAGGGCCCCGCGCTGTCGACCACCGCGCGTGGCAGCAGCCACAGCGCCGGCAGCATCATGCCGCCGCCCTGCGCCCAGTTGTGCGCAAGCCAGACGCGCACGTCGTGGTCCCGCCAACAGGCATCCGGCTCGAAGCGCGTCTCGCTCGGATCGCTACGGAACCGGCCCCACTCGCCGCTGGCGATCGCCGAGCCGCCCTCGGCCAGCCGCGCCAGCTGTGCTTCGATCTTGTCCGGATCGATCAGGTCGTCGGCGTCGAGGTATTGGATGAAGTCGCCCCGCGCGGCAGCCAGGCCGGCGTTCAGTGCCGCGGTCTGGCCGCGGTTCGCCTGACGTACGACCTTCAGATCGGGGCCCGCCAGCGACTCGAGCAGCGCGGCGGTGCCGTCGGTCGAGCCGTCGTCGATGGCAACGATTTCGAGCGGCCGGTGCGTCTGCGCCCGCGCGGATGCGATCGTCGCGCCGAGCCAGCGCGCGGCGTTGAAGCACGGGATGACAACCGAGACGAGCGCACTCATGCGGTAGCGGAGGTGCGGCGCAGCCAGGGTTTCAGTAGCCGGATCAGGCGCTCGCGAGCGTGCAGCGCGAAATGCGGGCCGATGCGGCACATCAACCGGAATAGCGTGCTGCCCTGCGGCGGCGCCGCATGGCCGAGTTCGACGGCGCGGCCCACCCAGCGCTCGGCGTCCGTCATCGCGCCGTGCGCCGCCAGGCCAGCGGCCGCTTGCCAGTAGGCCTGCGCCGCTTCGGGCGTGTACGCGCCGGGCCGTGCTGCGACTGCCTTCGCCGTCACGGCGCCGAAGGCATTCAGGCACGCGACCCGGTTCGCTTGCGACATGCTCGTCGCCGTCCAGCGCGTCACCGTGCCGATACTGTTCTCGACTGCGAGGCGCGTGCCGCCGAGGGCCAGCCGCAGGTGGAAGGCGCGATCTTCGTTGTAGAGCACGGCGGGGTCCACATCGAAGCCGCCGAGCCTGCGCACGACCTCGGCGCGGTAGACGCCGCAGTTGTTCACGGTGTGCGCGACGAGGTAGCGCAGCGGGTCGGCCTCGAGTTCGCGTGGCAGCTGCGAGCGCGCGATGACGGCGCCGCTGGCGGCGTCGTGTTGCTCCACGTCAAACAGCAGCGCATCGAATTCCTCGCCGCCCGCGGCGATGCGCTCGCGCGCGCGCGACGAAGCCCTCGGCGAGCAGGTCGTCGGCATCGTGGAAGTGCACCCAAGCGCAGCGCACCGCTTCGAGCGCGCGGTTCTTGGCCTGCGAGCAGCCGGCGTTGCGCTGGTTGCGCACGACTTCGGCGCCGAGGCGTCGAGCGACGTCGGCAGTGGCGTCGGTGCTGGCATCGTCGCAAACCACGACCTGGTCGAAAGCGGCGGACTGGCGCCGCAGGTCCTCGAACAGCGCCGGCAGGAAACGCTCCGCGTTGTACGCCGGGATCACCAGCGCGAGACGGACGTCGTTCACTTGCCCAGCACCCGCTGGCGGGCGCGGCGCAGGATTTCGCGGCCGAGCGCGCGCGCCGGGAACTGCGACAGGAAAGTCCAGGTGCCGGGTTGCCCGGCGCGCGGCCGCAGCGCCTCGAGCAAATCGTCGCTGGCGACATGGGGCGTCGGCCGGGCCGCAACCTCGCGCAGCGCCGCCAGGTGGCGTTCGGCAACGCGGACCGGATCGAGCTGGCCCTTGACCGTCTCGCGACCGGCTTCGCCAAGGGCAACGCGCTGCTTGCCGGTGAGCGCCTCGAAGCGCGCCAGCGCGCCGCCCAATGCCCTGGCGTCACCAGCGGCAAAACACAGGCCATTGCGCCCGTCTTCGATCAGGTGGCTGGCGCCCGCGCCGGTCGACGCGATGACCGGGCAGCCGCCGGCCATTGCCTCGACCAGCGTGAAATTGAGCACATCCCAGTCCGACGGCACGATCAACGCGCCGGCTCGCTGCAACTCGGACTGCACCCGATCCCACGGCAGCGTCGCCTCGTGGCGGATGCGGCCACCCCACTGCTCCGGGTAGCGACGCCGCAGCGATGACAGCATGTCGGTTCCGGGCGACTGCGGATCCTCGACGACGCGGCCGATCCAGCGCACCGGCGCCGCCGTTTTCGCCAGGCCGAGCGCCTCGGCCAGCACCGCCGGGCCCTTCCAGCGCTGCACGCGCGCCAGCACCAGATAGCCGGTCTCGCGGTCCTGCGCCAGCGCCGGCGCCGGCGCGATCGGCTGCGCCGGCGGCAGGTACTGCACCGGCGTCGCGATCCGGCTGCTCCAGTACTCGCGGTTCGCCGGCGCATAGCAGTGCACGGCGGCGGCGCGGCCGAGCAACCGGCGTTCCACTTCGCGCAACCAGGACTCGAACACGATCGCGCCGGGCCGCGGGTCGTTCGCCGCAATCTGGCCGGCGCTGCCGTGGGCCTGCACCACGCAAGGCAGCGGCTCGCCCTCCAGCGCCCAGGCCGCCCCGAGCAGGCCCCAGTCGCTGGCCTCGACCAGGTCGAATTCGCCCAGCGAGCGGGCCGCGGCGCGCAACGCGTACGACGCGGCGAGATGCCGCATCACCTCCGGCGCGGCGGCGAGGTGCGCGAAGCGCGGCAACTGTTCGGCGTAAGCGGCGGGCTCCAGGCCGACGGCATCGACGCCGTCGTGGCGCCAGCGGCCGCCCGGCTGGTGATAGGCGCTGCCGACCAGCACGCTGACCTGCGCGCCGAGCCGCAGGTACTCGGGCAGCAGGTGGCGATAGAACGACACGATGCCGCCGCCGGACGTCGGGGGAAATTCCGGAGTCAGCACCAGCAGTCGCAATGCCGTCATCCCCGGCTCCCTTCGGCCGAGCGCGACAGCGACTCGTAGGTTCGCGGCTCCTGCAACTGCCCGCTTTCCAGCACGCAGATGCGGTCGCAGCGCCGCAACGTGTCGAGCCGGTGGGCAATGATGACCAGCGTGGTCCGGCCGCGCAGCCGGAACACCGCATCCATGAATTCGGCCTCGGTCGCGGTGTCGAGGGCGCTGGTCGCTTCGTCGAGCACCAGCACCGCGGGGTCGCGGTACAGCGCGCGCGCGATGGCGATGCGCTGGCGCTGGCCGCCGGAGATGCGCACGCCGCGCTCGCCGACGCGGGCATCGAGTTGTGACGGCTGGGCGCGCATGAATTCGGCGAGCTGCGCATCGCCGAGTGCCCGCCAGACCCGCGCATCGTCCACGCGCGACGGCTCGACGCCGAACGCGACGTTGGCGCGGATGGTGTCGTCGAGGAGAAAAGTCGCCTGCGGCACGTAGCCTACGGCCG
Organism: Nevskiaceae bacterium; assembly: GCA_050740195.1. Classification (GTDB taxonomy): domain Bacteria; phylum Pseudomonadota; class Gammaproteobacteria; order Nevskiales; family Nevskiaceae; genus JACPFV01. The sequence continues at coordinate 3,510 of JBOICR010000181.1, forward strand.
CCTGCCACTCGCGCAGCCGCCCGGCGATGTCCTGGCCATCCACCGTGATCCGGCCCTGACCCGGCGCAAGCAGCCCGAGCAGCAGGTCCACCAGCGTGGACTTGCCGGTACCGCTTGCGCCCATCAGGCCGACGCACTCGCCGACGCCGACGGCCAGCGACACGTTCTTCAAAACCGGCACGTGCGACCCGGCGTAGGCGAACGAGACACCTTCCATGCGCACGGTCTCGACCGGGCGCAGCGCAACGACGGTGCTATCGACGCCGGCAGCGTGGTGGAGTTCGGCAAGGTCCTCGGCGACCTCGCGCACCCCTGCCTCCGAGAAGCGGATCATCTGGAACGCCATCAGCAGCCGGTTCGCGGCCGGCAGCAAGCGGAAAGCGGCGGCCGCGTACAGGCCAAGCAGCGGCGCGATCGCCGTGACCTTGCCCTGCGCCGCCAGCGCGCCGGCCAGGCCGACCACGGCGAGGATGGTGGCCAGTTCCAGCATCAACCGCGGCAGCCCTTGCAGCAGGCCGTAGTGCGCCTCGATCCGGCCGAGGGCGTCGCGCGCCGCCGCGAAGCCGGCCAGGAAGAATTCCTCGCGGCTGAGCACCTTGACCTCCTTGATGCCGCCGAGCGCGTGCAGCGTCGACTCCGCGGAGCGCTTGTGCAACTCGTGGATCTCCTCGCCGCTGGCCGAGATCCTGCGCCGCAGCGAGCGGTGCACGACGACCGCCGGCAGGCCGATCACGACACAGGTGACCAGCGCCGCGAGCGGGTTTGCGTAGAACAGCAAGCCGACGATTGCCGCGAGCGCGATGCCCTCGACCAGCAGTTGCGACAGGCCCTGGAGCATGTGCGCCGCCGCGTGCACGCCGTTGATCAGGCGCGTGTTGAGGTCGGCGAGATTGCGATGCAGGTGGAAGGCGTACGGCCGGAACAGGTAATCCGAGAACAG
>JBOICR010000182.1:0-2072 GCA_050740195.1 Nevskiaceae bacterium
GTCGACCGACTACCGGGTGATGGCGACGACCGCCCAGGTCGGGCAGCCCGAGGTCAAGCTGGGGATCATTCCTGGATTCGGCGGAACCGTGCGCCTGCCGCGCCTGATTGGCGCCGACAACGCGATCGAGTGGATCGCGGGTGGCGACCAGATGAAGGCCGATCGCGCGCTGAAGGACCACGCCGTGGACGCGGTGGTCGCGCCGGAGAAACTGCGTGACGCGGCGAGCCGCATGCTGCAGCTCGCGATCGACGGCAAGGTCGACTGGAAGGCGCGGCGCGAGCAGAAGAAAGGCCCGCTCAAGCTCAGCCAGATGGAAGCGATGATGACCTTCGAGACCGCGAAGGGCTTCATCGCCGGCAAGGCCGGCAAGGCCTATCCGGCGCCGGTCGAGGCCGTGAAGGCCATGCAGAAGGCGGCGTCCAAGTCGCGCGACGACGCGCTGAAGATCGAAGGGCAGGCCTTCGCCAAGCTCGCCAAGACCACCGTCGCCGACGCGCTGATCGGCCTGTTCATGAGCGACCAGTTCCTCAAGAAGAAAGCCAAGCAATCGCAGAAGATCGCCAAGCCGATCAGGCAGGCGGCGGTGCTGGGCGCCGGCATCATGGGCGGCGGCATCGCCTTCCAGTCGGCCTCGCGCGGCACGCCGATCATCATGAAGGACATCGCCGACAAGCAGCTCGACCTCGGCATGAGCGAGGCCAACAAGCTGCTCTCCAAGCAGGTCGAGCGCCGGAAGATGACGCCGGAGCAGGCAGGGAATGTGCTCGGGAAAATCCGCGCAACCCTGAACTATGGCGACTTCGGCGGCGTCGACATCATCGTCGAGGCCGTGGTCGAGAACCCGAAGGTCAAGAAGTCGGTGCTGGCCGAAGTCGAGAAGCTGGTGCGCAAGGACTGCATCATCGCCACCAACACCTCGTCGATCTCGATCGATCTGCTGTCGGAGGCGGTCGAGCGCAAGGAGAACTTCCTCGGCATGCACTTCTTCAACCCGGTGCACAAGATGCCGCTGGTCGAAGTGATCTACGGCAAGCACAGCTCGAAAGAGGCGATCGCGACGGTCGTCGCCTACGCCAGCGCGATGGGCAAGACGCCGGTCGTGGTGAAGAACTGCCCGGGCTTCCTGGTCAACCGCGTGCTGTTCCCGTATTTCGCCGGATTCATGGGGGCGCTGCGCGACGGCGCCGACTTCGTGAAAGTCGACAAGGTCATGGAGGACTTCGGCTGGCCGATGGGCCCGGCCTACCTGCAGGACGTCGTCGGCATCGACACCGGTCACCACGTGGCCGACGTGCTGGCCGAAGGCTATCCGGACCGCATGAACAAGACGTTCCGCACCGCGCTGGATGTCATGTACGAGAGCAAGCGCTTCGGCCAGAAGAACAACATCGGTTTCTACAAGTACGAGACCGACCCGAAGGGCAAGCCGAAGAAGACCGCCGATCCGGCCAGCTACGAGCTGATCAAGACGGTGCAAACAGCCGGGCAAAAGGACATGGCCGACGAGGAGATCGTCGACCGCCTGATGCTGCCGATGATCATCGAGACCGCCCGCTGCCTGGAGGAGGGCATCGTCGAGTCGGTGCCGGAGGCCGACATGGGCCTGATCATGGGCATCGGCTTCCCGCCGTTCCGCGGCGGCGCGCTGAAGTACGCCGACACCGTCGGCATGAAAACGATCGTCGACAAGGCGGCGAAGTACGCCGCGCTCGGCAAGCTGTACGAGCCTACGGCCAAGATGAAGGAAATGGCGGCGAACAACCAGACGTATTACCCGAAATGAGCGGAGCAGAGCGATGACTACCGATGTCGTGATTGTCGATGCGGTGCGCAGCCCGATGGGCCGCTCCAGGGGCGGTGCGTTCCGCAACGTGCGCGCCGAGGACCTGTCGGCGCACCTGATTCGCGCGCTGCTGAAGCGCAACGCGGCGCTGAAGCCGTCCGAGATCGAGGACGTGATCTGGGGCTGCGTGCAGCAGACCAAGGAGCAGGGCTTCAACATCGCCCGCATGATCAGCCTGCAGGCCGGGCTGCCGATCTCGGTGTCGGGCCAGACCGTGAACCGCCTG
>JBOICR010000183.1:0-3275 GCA_050740195.1 Nevskiaceae bacterium
AACTGGCCCCGGGCGCGCAGTCGCCTGCGCGGCAGGACGAGCAACGCGACGCCGAGCGCCAGCGTGCGGCGGAGCAGGCGATCGACGGCGATCCGACGGTACGCGCGCTGAAGGAGAAGTTCGGCGCGACGGTGCGTGCGGGCTCGGTGCAGAGCACGGCCGAGCGTGGCAACGGCAATGGAGCAGGCAAATGAAAGGGCAGATGGGCTTGGGCAACCTGATGCGCCAGGCGCAGCAGGTTCAGGAGAACATGCGCCGGCTGCAGGACGAACTGGCCAAGGCCGAAGTGACCGGCGAGGCTGGCGCCGGCATGGTCAAGGTCACGCTGAGCGGCAAGCACCAGGCACATCGCGTGCAGGTCGACCCGGCCGCGCTGAAAGAAGACAAGGAGTTCCTCGAGGACCTGATCGCCGCCGCCATCAACGACGCCGTGCAGAAGGTCGAGGCGCTCTCGGCGGAGAAGATGCGCGCCGCGACCGGCGGGTTGAGCCTGCCGCCGGGGATGAACCTGGGTCTATGACGTCATGCCGACGAAAGTCGGCATCCCGAAGCCATGTCCTCGTATTCTCCCCGCCTCACCAAGCTGATCGACGCCCTGCGGCGCCTGCCCGGCGTCGGGCCGAAATCGGCGCAGCGCATGGCCTTCCACCTGCTCGAGCGCGACCGTCAGGGCGCGGACTTCCTGCGCGAGGCGCTCGGCGAGGCCGTCGGCGGCATCGCCCATTGTCCGACCTGCCGGATGTTCTGCGAGGACGGGCAGTGCCGCTACTGCACCGAGGCGCGCAGCACGAGCGCCCAGGTGTGCGTGGTGGAGAGCCCGGCGGACCTGGTCGCGATCGAAAGCGCGACGCCGTACCGCGGCCGCTACTTCGTGCTGATGGGCCGGCTGTCGCCCATCGACGGCGTCGGCCCGGCCGAGCTCGGGCTGGAGCTGCTGGGCAAGCAGCTCGCCGCCGGCAAGATCCGGGAGCTGATCATCGCCACCAACCCGACCGTCGAGGGCGAGGCGACCGCGTACTACCTCGCCGAGATGGCGCGCGGCGCGGGGGTCCAGGTCACGCGCATCGCGCACGGCGTGCCAATGGGCGGGGAGCTCGAATACGTCGACGGCGGAACGCTGGCGCACGCCTTTTCCGGCCGGACACCGGTGTAGTGGCGCTTACGTCTTGAGCAGCGCGTCCACCTTCGCGGCGCAGATGAAGTCGTTTTCCGACAGGCCGTTGATGGCGTGGGTCCAGTAGGTGATCGCCGCGGTCTTGTAGCCGAACGTGATGTCGGGGTGGTGGTCCTCGTTGTGCGCGATCCAGGCGACCGCGTTGACGAAGGCGGTGGTGCGGAAATAGTTCTTGAACTCGAACATGCCGTGGATCTGCTTGCCGTCCGCGGACAGTTTCCATTGCGCCCCGAGCTGCTTGAGCAGTTTGTCGCAGGTCGCGCGATCGAGCGGCTTGACGCCGCCCTCGCAGGGGACACATTTCTTGTCGGACAGCTCGCTCATGTGCTTCTCCGTCATTCCAGCGCGTATTTGAGGTCGGCCTTCAGGTCGTCCAGCTCCTCGACGCCCACCGACAGGCGGCACAGCGTATCGCTGATTCCGAGCTCGCGCCGGGTCTCGGCCGGCACGCTCGCGTGCGTCATCAGCGCGGGATGGTCGACCAGGCTCTCGACGCCGCCGAGGCTCTCGGCCAGCGCGAACAGCTCGCAGCGCTCGAGGAAGCGCCGCGCCTCCGGCAGGCCGCCGTGCAGCTCGATCGTCACCATGCCGCCGTAGCGCCCCTTCATCTGCCGCTGCGCCAGCGCGTGCTGCGGGTGCGAGGCGAGTCCCGGATAGTGCACGAGCCTGACTTTCGGATGGGCCTGCAGCCACTGCGCCAGCTCGAGCCCGTTCTCGCAGTGTCGTTGCATGCGCAGGGCCAGCGTCTTGAGGCCGCGCAGCGCCAGGAACGAATCGAACGGCCCGGCGACCGCGCCGACCGCGTTCTGCAGGAACGCCATGCGCTCGGCGAGCTCGGGCCTGGCGCCGACCACGATGATGCCGCCGACCATGTCGGAATGGCCGTTCAGGAACTTGGTCGCCGAGTGCATCACGAGGTCGAAGCCCTGCTCGAGCGGCCGCTGGATGTACGGGCTGGCGAACGTGTTGTCGACGCACGACAGGATGCCGCGCTTGCGCGCCAGCGCGCCGATCGTGTCGAGGTCGGCCAGCTTCAGCATCGGGTTGGTCGGCGTCTCGACCCAGATCAGCCTGGTCGCGGGCGTCAGCGCGGACTCGACGTTGCGCGAGTCGCGCATGTCGACGTAGCTGACCTTGATGCCGGCCGACTTCTCGCGCACGCGCGTCATCAGGCGGTAGGTGCCGCCGTACAGGTCGTCGGACGCGATCACGTGCGCGCCGGGTTCGAGCAGATCCAGCACGGTCGCGGTGGCGGCCAGCCCGGAGGCGAAGGCAAACCCCCGGGTGCCGCTCTCGAGGTCGGCGATGCAGCGCTCGTAGGCGAAGCGCGTGGGGTTCTGCGTGCGCGAGTACTCGAAGCCCTTGTGCACGCCGGGACTGTCCTGGACGTAGGTCGAGCTCTGCGAGATCGGCGGCATGATCGCGCCGGTGGTGGGGTCCGGCGCCTGGCCGGCGTGGATGGCGCGGGTGCCGAAGCCGTGGTCTTTCTTGCTCATGGTCAGCCGAGTTGCTTGCGCAGGTAATTCAGCAGGTCGATGCGCGTGATCAGGCCGACGAAGCGGCCCGCGTCCGCGACGATGGCGACGTGGTCGCGCTGGAAGATCGGCAACAGCTCCGCGATCGGGGCGTCCGGGGCGATGGTCTCGACCTCGCGCACCATGGCGGTGCTGACCAGGTCGCTGAAACGCGTGGGCTGGTCCTGCACGTGGATCATCACGTCCGACTCGTCGAGGATGCCCGCGATGCGCTCGCCGTCCATGACCGGCAGCTGCGAGACGTCGAACAGCTTCATGCGGCGGTAGGCCTGCAACAGGCTGTCGGTCGGCTTGACCGTGATGGTCTTGCCCTCCGCGTAGCGGCGCACGACCAGGTCGACCAGCGTGCCCTGCCGTGGCCGCTCGAGCAGGCCCTGCTCGAACATCCAGAAGTCGTTGTACATCTTGGCGAGGTACTTGTTGCCGCTGTCGGGCACGAACGTCACCACGCGCTTGGGCGCGGTCTGCTCGCGGCAATAGCGCAGCGCAGCGGCGACCAGCGTGCCGGTCGACGAGCCGCCGAGGATCCCTTCCTTGGCCAGCACTTCGCGCGCGGTATGGAAACT
>JBOICR010000184.1:0-2422 GCA_050740195.1 Nevskiaceae bacterium
GTCCACCTGTCCGCGGCCACAGCCGGCCTCGACAAGCGAGTCACGCCCCACGTCCTGCGCCACAGCTTTGCCACCCATCTGCTGGAGCAGAAGGTCGACATCCGCGTCATCCAGGTGTTGCCGCCGAAGTAATACTGACCCACTGCGCCGAAGTAAAAGTGACCCACCTGGGCGAGGATGACGGCCTTTTTGGTGCCGTCGATGTTGACCCAGGAGGAAGCAGTGGAGATACGAGTGATGGCCCGAAGGGGCGAAGGGATGAGGTCGATCGCCAAGCAGTTGAACTGTTCGCGTAACACGGTTCGGCGATACCTGCGTGACGGCGCAGCGTGTCGCTACGGAGCGCGGTCGCCAAGGGTGTGCAAGCTTGATGCGTACAAGGCCTACCTGAACGAACGAGTCGCCCAAGCGCGACCGCGGTGGATTCCGGCGACCGTGCTGCTGCGCGAGATTGGCGAGCGCGGCTACGACGGCGGCATCAGCCAGTTGAAGGCGTTCCTCGCGCCGCTCAAGCGCAGCGAGCCCGAACCTGTCGTGCGCTTCGAGACGCCGCCGGGCAAGCAGATGCAAGCCGACTTCACCCACGTACGCCGAGGCCGCGACCCCTTGATCGCGTTGGTCGCCACGATGGGCTACAGCCGTGCCACCTTTGTGAAGTTCACCACCCGTGAAGACGCCGCCACCCTGTGCGCCGGGTTGCGCGAGGCGTTCGACTACTTCGGCGGCGTGCCCGAGCATGTGCTCTTCGACAACACCAAGGCCGTCGTCATCGAGCGCGAGGCCTACGGGCCCGGCCTGCACCGCTGGAACGACGAACTCAAGGCGCTCGCCGAGGCCTGCGGCTTCACACCGCGCCTGTGCCGCCCGTACCGAGCCAAGACCAAGGGCAAGGTTGAGCGCTTCAACTCCTACCTGAAGGGCAGCTTCGTCGTGCCGCTGGCGGCCACCCTGGAGGCCAGCGGCTTGCGGCTCAGCGTCGAGCTGGCCAGCGTTCACGTGCGACGCTGGCTCGACGAGATCGCCAACGCGCGCGTGCACGGCACCACCAAGGCCGTGCCGGCGGCTCGCCTGGCCGAAGAACGAGCGGTCATGCTGCCCGCGCCGGCGCTGCCAGCACCCAGAGCGCTTGCGCAGCGCGTGGCGCTGCCGGTGGAGAGCTTGCAGCATCCTCTGGCGGTCTACGACGCGCTCCTGGACGTGGACCTGCTTGAGGTGTTCGCATGACGACGCTGCAGGCCGAGCGCATCGCCGGGCTGTGCGAACAGCTCAAGTTCGCGCGGCTGGGCAGCGAGTGGCCCGCACTCGCCCAGGATGCCGCGAACGTGGACGCCAGCTTCGCCGACTTCCTGGAGCGGGTGCTCGCCAGCGAGATCGCCGCGCGCGACGAGAGGAAGCGCACGGTGCTGATGCGCCTGGCGACGATGCCCGCGCTCAAGACGCTGGAGCAGTTTGACTGGAGCCATGCGGGCGGCGCGCCGAAGGCGCAGATCCAGGAACTCGCGCACCTGGCGTTCGTGCCGCGCGCCGAGAACGTGGTGCTGCTCGGGCCCAGCGGCGTAGGCAAGACCCACCTGGCGCTTGCGCTCGGCCACCGAGCAGTGATGGCCGGCCACAAGGTGCGCTTCATCGGTGCGGCCGACCTGATGCTGCAGCTCGCCGCAGCCAAGGCGCAAGGGCGACTGAAGGAATACTTCGCCCGCTCGGTGCTGGGCCCGAAGCTGTTGATCATCGACGAGATCGGCTACATGCCCTTCGGGCGCGACGAGGCCAATCTGTTCTTCAACGTGGTGGCCAAACGCTACGAGCGGGGCAGCATGGTGCTCACGAGCAACCTGCCGTTCACGCAGTGGGCGAGCGCCTTCGCGGACGACCAGACCTTGACGGCAGCGATGCTGGACCGGCTGCTACACCACGCGCACATCGTGCAGATCGCCGGCGAGAGCTACCGGCTCAAGGACAAGCGCAAGGCCGGTCAGGCGACCAAGCGAGGCACACCGCTGGAGTGATCAAACGCCGCGCCGGCTCGGCCGCTCTGGGCTACGCCCTGCGCGGCCGAGCCGGCGCAAACACAACGTGCCCGGGTGGGTCAGATTTACTTCGGCGATCGAGAGGGAAAGTGGGTCAGATTTAGGTCGGCGTTGACATCTGCATGGCCCGGCGCTGCATGCTCTGGGTGCCGAGATGAGGGATCGCGACGCGCTTGACGCCGCGCTCGTAGGCATCGGCTTCATTGCGGACTGAGAAGAAGCCGGCGTCCGCCGTGACCAGCCGAGGCGGTTGCCCAAATTGCTGCTCGTGCACCGGCAGAGCGGGAATCAGCAAATCAGAATCGCTCGGCCGTCGGCCGTCGGTCGTATAAGTAGACCTCGTAGTGGGTCACGATCTGCTGCTCGACCTCCTGGATCTTGACCATCTTGCCGAA
>JBOICR010000185.1:0-5504 GCA_050740195.1 Nevskiaceae bacterium
GCGTTGGCACTGCCGGAATTGACCAGCAAGGCGCGCATCGCCGCCGACTTCCTCAGGCGCTGGCGGCACAGCTGCACCGGCGCGGCGGCGAAGGCGTTCCTGGTGAACACGCCGGCCACGCTCGAGCCCTCGGCAAGCTCGACCACCAGCACATCCTTGCGGCCCGGTTTCTTGATCGCGGCCTCGGCAACGGCCAGGCGCACGCCCGCCACGGGCAGCAGCGACTCGGGCTCCGTCAGATTGACCGGCACGGCGAACCGCTCAGATCAGCTTGCCGTGGCATTGCTTGAATTTCTTGCCGGACCCGCAGGGGCATGGGTCGTTGCGGCCAACTTTCAGCTGGTCGCGCACGACCGTGACCGGGCGCGGTGGCGCAGGCTGGCCCCCGAGGCTGCGGCTGGCCGAAGCGGCGGTGTCGTCCGGCGGCGCGACGGCACCCAGGCTTGCCGGCGCCTGCGCCGCTTCGTGCTGGAACTGCATGGGCCGCGGTTTGCGGCGCGCAGCCTCGAACGCCTCGATGTCCGATTCGGTGCGGACCTCCCCTTTGGCCAGCACGCTGACGACCTGATGCTTGAAGCGCGCCAGCATCTCGTTGAACATCCCGAACGCTTCGCGCTTGTACTCCTGCTTGGGGTCCTTCTGGGCGTAGCCGCGCAGGTGGATGCCGAGGCGCAGGTAGTCCATCGCCGCCAGGTGCTCCCGCCAGTACTGGTCGAGCACGTTCAGGAACATCACTTTCTCGATGTGCTCCAGGGTCGGCGCGCCGATGCGCGTCTTCTTGTCGGCGTAGGCCTGCTCCAGCGTGCCGCTGATCCGCGCGCGCAGGCCCTTCTCGTCGAGCATCTTCTCGCTGTCGAGCCACTGGCGCAGCGGCAGCTCGACGCCGAAATCGCGCTTCAGTGCTTCCTCGAGGCCTGGCACATTCCACTGCTCCTCGATGCTCTCCCGCGGGATGTAGGCGTCGACCACGCCGTCCACTGCGTCGCGGCGGATCTCGTCGAGCATCGGCGTCACGCGCTCGGCGCTCATCAGCTCGTTGCGCAGCTCGTAGATCACCTTGCGCTGGTCGTTGGCGACATTGTCGTACTCGAGCAGGTTCTTGCGGATGTCGAAGTTGTGCGCTTCGACCTTGCGCTGCGCGGTCTCGATCGCGCGCGTCACCCAGCGGTGCTCGATCGCCTCGCCTTCCTGCATGCCGAGGCCCTGCAGCATCGCCCGCATGCGCGGCGGCGTGAAGATGCGCATCAGCGTGTCGTCGAGCGACAGGTAGAAGCGCGACGCGCCGGGATCGCCCTGGCGGCCGGAGCGGCCGCGCAGCTGGTTGTCGATGCGCCGCGATTCGTGGCGTTCGGAGCCGATCACGTAGAGGCCACCGGCCGCGACCACCTGCTCGTGCCGCTGCTGCCAGGCTTTGCGCGTTTCTTCCCGTGCCACGGCGTCTTCCGCCGGCAGGGTGTGCAACTCGGCCTCGAGGCTGCCGCCGAGCACGATGTCGGTGCCACGGCCGGCCATGTTGGTGGCGATGGTGACCGCGCCGGGCCGGCCGGCCTGGGCGATGATCTCGGCCTCCCGCTCGTGTTGCTTGGCGTTCAGCACCTCGTGCGCGATGCCTTCCTTCTTCAGCAGCCCGCTCAGCAGCTCGGAGGTCTCGATGCTGGCGGTGCCGACCAGCGCCGGCTGGCCCTTGGCATTGGCCTGCTTGATCTCGCCGATCACCGCCGCGAACTTGTCCTTGGCGTTGAGGTAGACCTGGTCGCCCTGGTCCTTGCGGACCATCGGCATGTTCGGCGGGATCACCACGACTTCCAGGTTGTAGATGCTCTGGAACTCGTAGGCCTCGGTGTCGGCCGTGCCGGTCATGCCGGCGAGCTTGCCGTACAGGCGGAAGAAGTTCTGGAACGTGATGCTGGCGAGCGTCTGGTTCTCCTGTTGGATCGGCACGCCTTCCTTGGCCTCGATCGCCTGGTGCAGGCCGTCGGACCAGCGCCGGCCGACCATCATGCGGCCGGTGAACTCGTCGACGATGATCACCTGGCCGTTGCGCACGAGGTACTCGACGTCGCGCTTGTACAGGTGGTGCGCGCGCAGCGCCGCGTTCAGGTGGTGCATCAGGATGACGTGCGAGGCGTCGTAGAGGCTCTCCTCCTCGCCGAGCAGGCCGGCGTCGCGCATCAGCTGCTCGACACGCTCGTGGCCACTGTCCGACAAATGAACCTGGCGCGTCTTCTCGTCGGCGTGGAAATCGCCGGGCCCTTCCTCGGTCTCCTGCCGGCGCAGCTTGGGCACGATCGCGTCGATCTTCCGGTACAGCTCGGGATTGTCGTCGGTCGGGCCGGAGATGATCAGCGGCGTGCGCGCCTCGTCGATCAGGATGGAATCGACTTCGTCCACGATGGCGTAGTGCGTCCCGCGCTGCATCTTTTCGGCCAGCGAGAACGCCATGTTGTCGCGCAGGTAGTCGAAGCCGAATTCGTTGTTCTGGCCGTAGGCGATGTCGGATTGGTACGCCTCGCGCTTCTCCTGCGCCGGCTGGTGCGACACCACGACGCCGACCGACAGGCCCAGCGAGCGGTACAGCTTGCCCATCCACTCGGCGTCGCGCCGCGCCAGGTAATCGTTGACGGTGACGATATGCACGCCCTTGCCCGGGAGCGCGTTCAGGTAGGCCGCCAGCGTCGCGACGAGGGTCTTGCCCTCGCCGGGCTTCATCTCGGAGATCTTGCCTTCGTGCAGCACGGCGCCGCCAACCAGCTGCACGTCGAAGTGCCGCATGCCCAGTGTGCGCTTGCCGGCTTCGCGCACCACGGCGAAGGCCTCCGGCATCAGCTTGTCGAGCGGCTCGCCGTTGGCCAGGCGCTGGCGGAATTCGGCGGTCTTGCCGGCCAGCTGTGCGTCGGACAACCCGGCGAGGCGCGGCTCAAAGGCGTTCACGGCCGCGATCAGGCCGTTCAGGCGGTTGAGGATGCGCTGGTTCCGGCTGCCGAAAACCCGCGCTAATAGATTGTTGAGCATCGGAAAAATAACGACGCCCGCGGAGGCGGGCAGGCGCGGAATGATACTAGATAGTGGGGACGCCGAACCCCCGCACAAGGGCCTGGCGCGGGGCCTGGCCCCGCTCGCTTCAGCGAGCGGCCTGGATGTACTGGTGCGGGTTGACCGTCCGGCCGTTCAGCAGGACTTCGAAGTGCACGTGCGGGCCGGTGGAGCGGCCCGAATCGCCGACCAGGGCGACGGCCTGGCCCTTGCGGACCCGCTCGCCGACCGTGACCAGCGCGGCGTTGTTGTGGCCGTAGCGCGTGACGTAGCCGTTGCCGTGGTTGACCTCGACCAGCAAACCGTAGCCGAAACGCTCGCCAACGTCGGACACGATGCCGGCGGCGACTGACTGGACGTTGGCGCCCTGGCGCGCGGCGAAATCCACGCCGGCGTGGAACGCGCGCAGCCCGGTAAACGGATCCACGCGCATGCCGAACAGCGACGAGATCCAGCCGTTCTCGACCGGCCAGCCGGAGGGCCGCACTTCCTTCTGCAGGCGGCTGGCAAGCAGCAGATCCTCGAGCACGCGCATCTGGCGCTCGCGGTCGGACAGCTGCTTCTCGAACGATGCCAGCGAGCTCAGCACCTCGTCGGCAGCCACCGGCTGCGACGGCTCCGCAACCTCCGGGCCGCCCACCGGCGGCGGCTGGCCGAAGTTGAATTCACCCTTGTCGAGGCCGGCGATCTCGGTCAGGCGCGCACCGGCGGCATCGAGCCGCATGACGTGGGCGTGCAACTGCGCCAGGCGGCGCGCAAGCGCGCCGGTGTTGTTCTCGACCAGCTCACGCGTCGCCGCCAGCTGCTGGCGCTGCTGCTGCAGGTCGCCGGCCCACAGGCCGACGATCTCGACCGGCAGACGGCCGTCCACCGACTTGATCCAGTAGCCCAGACCCACGGTCGCGGAGAAGACCAGGACGCCAACGAGCGCCGGCGGCAGCCAGCCCATCACGCGACGCGTGCTGAGCGTCACGCGCCAGGTGCGACCGCGCTTGTGGCTGACTAAGATGATGTCCACTGGTCCCCGTACTCCCATGCCCTCTGACGCACGCAAACTTTCCGACTGGCTGCGCCGGCAAGCCGGCGCGCTGCAGGAAATCCTTTCTCCCACCGAACAGCTGGTCCAAGCCAACCGCGCCTTTCGCGACTGGCTGCGCGAGCCTTGGGCCGAATCCGTACGCATCGTCGGGTTAGACGGCGACACCGTCGTCGTCTACGCCGCCAATGCCGCGGCCGCCACACTGCTGCGTTTTCGCGCACCTGCCATCGTGGCCTTCGTGCAAGAACGCTGGAATCCGGCCTGCACCAGCCTTCAAATCAAAGTGCAGCCAGAGACTTAGACAGCAAATTTAAAGTCTAATAGCCGAACCCGGTCCCCGCAACCTGCAAAACGTCGATGTCGACAGGCGGCCTCAGGCGGTGGCGCCGGCGGCGGCCAACCCCCGGACATAGGCGATCGGGGCCTTGGACTCGTCCTGGAAGGTCACTTCCTCCCAGGCCCGCGGGTCGGCGATCAGGGCCCGCAACAGCTTGTTGTTGAGCTGATGGCCGGACTTATAGGCGGTATACGAGCCGATCAGGCTGTGACCCATAAGGTACAGGTCGCCGATGGCGTCCAGAATCTTGTGGCGGACGAACTCGTCCTCGTAGCGCAGTCCTTCGTGGTTCAGCACCCGGTACTCGTCCAGCACCACGGCGTTGTCGAGGCTGCCGCCCAGGGCCAGGTTCTTCGAACGCATGGTCTCGACGTCGCGCATGAAACCGAAGGTGCGCGCGCGCGAAACCTCCTTGACGAAGGACGTGGTCGAGAAATCGACCGTCGCGGTCTGCCGGCTGGTCTTGAAGACCGGATGGCGGAAATCGATGCTGAAGCTGACGCGAAAGCCCTCGTAGGGCTCGAAGCGGGCGTACTTGTCGCCGTCCTGCACCTGCACGGGCTGGCGGATGCGGATGAAGCGCTTGGGCGCGTCCTGCTCCTGGATGCCGGCCGACTGGATCAGGAACACGAATGGCCCCGAGCTGCCGTCCATGATCGGGACCTCTCCGGCGGAAAGCTCGATCACGCAGTTGTCGATGCCCAGTCCGGCGATCGCCGACAGCAGGTGCTCGACGGTGGCAACCTTCACGCCGTCCTGGACCAGCGTGCTGGCCAGCTCCGTGGCACCGACGTTCGTGGCGTACGCACGGATTTCGACCGGCCGCTCCAGGTCGACGCGCCGGAACAGGATGCCCGTGTCGGGTCCCGCCGGCAGCAGCGACATGAAAACCTTCTGGCCGCTGTGCAGCCCCACACCGGTGGCGCGGATCGAGTTCTTGAGCGTGCGCTGTCTGAGCATTCGTCAACAGGATGCGGGCGCGGCTGGCCCGTTTCAGCGCGCCGGCTACCCTTTGCCCACCGCCGGCGTGACCTGAAAGTTTAACACAATCCGCGCGTTATCCTCCCTCCACCTGAACGACCTTCACCGGGACAT
>JBOICR010000186.1:0-2335 GCA_050740195.1 Nevskiaceae bacterium
GTTGCGCGTGATCGTGTCGCTGGTGCCCTCGGCCTGGAACGCGGTCAGCAGGTTGTGGTCGCCGAGCATGTCGCTCCAGAACAGGGCGACGCCGCCGCCGTAGACCGTACCCGCGGTCGTGCTGGTACCGGCGCCGGCGCTGACCTGCGTCGCGTAGTCGACCGACAGGCCGGCCTTGTATTCCTTCACCGCCTCGACCTTGACGTCCTGCGCCGCCGGAACGGCTTCGGCGATCAGCCGGTCGATCTTGGGCTCGAGGCGCTGGCGCGGCGGCAGCTGGCCGGGGCGCGGCGCTGACGGATCCGCCGCCGCCGACACCGGGCGCGGCTTGAGGTTGTCGAGCAGGTAGATCGCATACATGCCCTTGCTGTAGATGCTCGCGGCGATGCGCATCGGCCCCTGCGTGGAGATCGACAGCGCGGGGGACAGCGGTGCGATGCCGCTGATGCCGGTGGTGAGCTCGGTCAGCCCCTCGAGCGCGCCGCTCGCGACGTCGACGCGGTACAGGTCCTTGGCGCCGCGCGCGCCCGACACGAAGTACACGTGCTTCCCATCCGGACCCCACTGCGGGTTGCTGTTGGTGCCACCCTCGAGGCCCGGCAGCGGCTGGATCGTGACGCTCGCGAGGTCCATGCGCGCGAGGCGGAAGCTGCCGTAGGTAAGCTGCGGCAAGTTCGAGGTGTAGCGATCGGTGATGAAGGCGAGCTGCGTGCCGTCCGGCGACCACGCCGGCTGCAGCGACGCGGACGGGCCGGTGGTGAGCGCCCGGCGCGTCCTGGTGCCGAGGTCGAACAGGTAGAGGTTCAGCACGCCGCCGTGGTTGCCGGCGAACGCGATCTGCCTGCCGTCGGGCGACCAGGCCGGGTGCAGCACCTCCACCAGGTCGGTGAAGCGGTGCTCTTCGATCGTGTCGCCGCTCTCGGCATCGATGATCGTCAGGATCGGCCGGCCGCCGCCGACGCCGCCGACAGCGACGCGCTTGCTGTCGGGGCTCCACGTGCCCGCGGAGTACAGGAACTGCAGGCTGTCGGTGTGCGGGTCGGTGACCGACTTCGTGATCGCGCGCAGCACCTTGCCGGTCTCGACGTCGGCGACGTACAGCTCGATCGAGAACAGTGAGCGCTCCGAGAAGAACAGGATCTTCTTGCCGTCGGGCGACAGCACCGGGCTCAGGTTGATCGAGCCTTCGCCGCGCTTGGCCTTGATCAACAGGCGCCCGTATTCCTTGCCGGAGTGCGCCGCCGCGACCGCCGGTCCGAACTCCTGCTTCAGCGCCTCGTGCCAGTCCTTCGACAGCCGCTTGGCGTCGATCTTCAGGACCTTGCGGATCGCGGTCGGCACGTCGCCGTCGACACAGGCCGTGCGCAGCAGCTTGGGCACGACGGCGTCGCCGAAGCGCCCGGCGACATAGGCCCAGAACGCGTGGCCGTAGCGATACGGGAAATAGCGCGGGCCGTTGAGCTGCTCGATCGTGGGCAGGTCGTCGTGCCACACCGCATCGCGCATCCACATCACGGTGTGCAGGTCGTCGGACCCGAGCGACAGGTATTCCGCCATGCCCTCGATGAACCACAGCGGCAGGCGCAGCGCCGAAGCGCGCTTGGTCTTGCCCGACGGGTCCTCGGACAGCTTGCGGCCGATGTCGAACTGGTAGGCGTGCACCAGCTCGTGGCCAAGCACGTGGTCGCTGTCGACGCCGGTGCCGGCCAGCGGCAGCACGATGCGCCGCTTGAACATCTCGGTGAAGCCGCCGGTGCCCTCGCCGATCTTGCCCGGCGTGGCGTTGGTCTGGCGGAACTGCGGATGGCCGGCGTACAGGATCAGCGGCTGGCGGCCCTTCAGTTCGTGCTCGAGCGCGTCGGCCAGGCGCCGGTGCCAGCGTTCCATCAGGACCGCGGAGTCGGCGGCGCCGGCGTCTCCTTCGGGATAGGTATAGATGTCGAAGTGCTCGCTGGCGAGCACGCGGAACTCGGGGTTCTCGTAGCGGACCTTGTTGCCGCCGAAGTACTGGGCGCCGGCGCTGGTCGCGCACGCTCCCGCCGCCAGGCCGGCGATCAGGCCGAAAGCCGCGGTTGCCGGGCGCCACGAAGGTGAGCTCACGCGGATTCGACCCATGTTTGCCCCAGTTAGCTCCGCACTCTACCTAGCAGGCGAACCTTGCTGCCACCTGAACGTTGCTCAAGCCCCGGGCGCCGGCGTTACCTGGACCAGAAGCTGGCGCCCCTTGACCTGGGCGCCAGCCGCGACGCTGACCGATTCGACCTTGCCGTCCACCGGCGTCGCCAGCTGGAACTCCATTTTCATCGCTTCGAGCACGACCAGCGTCTGGCCCTTC